>BPIR01000003.1:577500-698821 GCA_026004215.1 Candidatus Binatia bacterium | reverse complement strand
GCAATCTAGCTCCCCGGGCCGGATTCGAACCAGCGACCAATCGGTTAACAGCCGACCGCTCTACCGACTGAGCTACCGGGGAACAAGGAACACAATCTCGAGCGAGTGCGCTCCGCTAACACACGCACCCCGGTCCCGCAAGGTAAACGGAGTGTGTGCCCGCTTTCGTCACTTCTTTTCCGGCAAGCGGAAACGGTCGTGGCAGCTCTTGCAATTGCCGAACATCTTGTTTGCCGCCGCACGCACATCGCCGCCGCCCTGGGCAGCTTCCGCAGTCGCCTTTGCGTCGGCTTCGAGCTGGCGCATCAACTTCTCGAATTCATCCCACTGCTGCCAAATTTCCGCTTTCGCCCGCGAACGCGGATGCGTGCTGCCCTCCGGAAACAGCGGCAGCGCTTTGCCGGCTTCCGCGGCAATTTTCTCTGCCGCGGGTCCGACCGGATCCAGCTTACCCGCCTTGAGGGCATCGCCAATCACTTTGGCTTGCTTCCCCACTCGCTCCATCAACTCGTGGCGCTCGCGGATGGGGCCCTCCGGCAGCGGTTCTTTGCTGTCGTGAGCCCAAGCCACAGCCGCAATCCAAAATATGGTTCCAACCATCAACGCGCGCATCGAAGCCTCCTCATGGAACCCGTGCACGTACGGGAGCGGATCACCTAGGTCAAGAACAAATCGGCTGGAGGCAAGCTATCGCTCCGCTCGCGTCAGCGGATGCGCGATCGGCCGCACTTGCCGCAAGTACTGGGCAATGGCGCGCAGTTCGTCTTCCGGGGCGTCGCGGTATCCCGGCCCACCTCCCTTTCCTTCCACCACCTCGGCCATCCAGCCCTGCACGTTGTCGAACTCGGGGGTGAAACCGGTCCGCAACAGGTTGGCGATATCGTCTTCGTCCCAATCGCCAATGCCGGTTTCGTGCGGCGTAATGTTGGGCACGCGGTCGCCTCCGGGACCGTGTTCCGCACCCGCGAGATACAAATCGAAGCGAACCGCCCCGAACAGGTTGCGCGGGGTATGGCAATCGGCGCACAGCGAGACGTGATCCACCCAGTAGCGCCCTCGTGCCACCACATCCTCCGGCCGCTCGCGCGGTGCCTGGAATTGCGGCGCCCAGAGCCAACGCCACGCCCAGTACGCCAGCCGCGCCAGCGGCAGCTCCCCCTCGTGCGGCCGGTTCGGCCGCCGCACCGCAGGCAACGTGCGCAAGTACGCTACGAGGTCGCGCACGTCGCGATCGCTCATCCCCGAGTACCAATAGTACGGCATGGCCGGCGACTCGGCCCCCTTTCCTCGTGCAATGCCTTGCCGAATCGCGGCGATGATCTCTTCGTCGCTCCAGTCACCGATGCCCGTCTCTCGGTCCGGCGTGATGTTGGTCCCGTAAAACTTGCCGAACGGCGTCGGCACCTCACCGCCACCGGCGCCGACAGGTCCATCCCGGCTCGTGTGGCAACCGCAGCCGCCCGCAAGCGCAAACACGATCCGCCCCCGCTCGGGATCCCCCTTCGCCCCATCCGCAAGCCCCGTTGCCGGAAACAGCGACACTATAGCCAATGCAATCGCCGCCTGGCACAGCAAAAACTTCAGCATCCTCTCCGCCACCACCACACGGCCCGCGCTCCGCACCCTTGCCCCTTAGCCCACCTGCGCCAGTTCCAAACGATCGGCCCACCTGTGCTGCAGAACGGCGCGCAACGGCTGCGATTCCGGCAAGCGCAACTCCGGATCGCGAGCCAGCCACTGCTCCGCTGCCCAGCGTGCTTGTTCGAGTACACCGCGGTCGCGCACGATGTTGGCCACACGGAAGTCCGGAACCCCGGCTTGTCGGGTCCCGAGCAGTTCTCCGGGACCGCGTAGCTCCAAGTCGACCTCGGCAATCTGGAATCCATCCGTGATGTTCATGGCTTGCAAGCGCCGCTCGGTGTCGTCGCCGTGCCGATACGAAGCCAACAGCACGCAATACGACTCGTCGCCGCCGCGACCCACCCGCCCCCGGAGCTGGTGCAACTGCGACAAGCCAAACCGCTCCGCATGCTCGACGACCATGACCGTTGCATTGGGCACGTCAATGCCGACTTCAATCACCGTCGTGCTGACGAGCAACTGCACTTCCCCATTTTGGAAGCGGCGCATGACGGCGTCCTTCTCCGCGGCCTTCATGCGGCCGTGCACCAGTGCCACGCGGTAGCCCTCGAACACGGTGCGGGCGAGCTCCTGAGCCATCGAGGTTGCATCGCGCAAGTCGCTGTCCTCGCTGCCCTCCACGAGGGGATACACAATGTACGCCTGCCGCCCGCGGTCGAGCTCACGTTTGACGAGCTCGTACACCTCTGCTCGCTCGGCCTCGCCGCGCAACAACGTTTTCACCGGTTTGCGCCCCGGCGGCAGCTCGTCGAGGACGGATACGTCCAGGTCACCGTACAACGTCATCGTGAGCGTGCGCGGGATGGGCGTTGCCGTCATCAGCAAGATGTGCGGGCTTGCGTGTTCGTGAGAGCCCAGTTGTCGCAGGGCGGCGCGCTGCAGCACGCCGAACCGGTGCTGTTCATCGATCACCCCCAAGCCGAGATTTGCAAAGCGCACGCCCTCTTGAATGAGCGCATGCGTACCGACCACGAGTGGGATCTCGCCGCTCGCGATGCCTTTGAGCAACGGTTCGCGCTCGCTTTTGCGCACGGCCCCGGTGAGCAAGGCCATCGCCAGCGGCAACCCTTCCGTCAGGCGGGCGATGGTGCGGTAGTGCTGCTCGGCCAGAAGTTCGGTCGGCGCCATGAAGGCACATTGGGCGCCATTGGCAATCGCCACCAGGGCCGCGTACAGGGCGACGACCGTCTTCCCGCTCCCGACGTCGCCCTGCACCAGGCGATGCATCGGATGGCCGCGCCGAAGATCCGCGACAATCTCGCCGATCACGCGTCGCTGCGCGCCGGTGAGCGCAAACGGCAGGCGCCGCAAAAACTCGCTGGTCAACTCGCCCCGGTCTTCGAATACCAAGCTGGCCTCGCGTTCGAGCTTGCGGCGGCGCAATTGCATTCCGAGCTGCAAAAAGAACAGTTCGTCGAACACGAGCGATCGGTGCGCCAGCGACCGGCACATGTTGAGCGCCTCCACATCTGCACCGTTATCGGGAAGGTGAATTTGGGCCATGGCTGCAGCCAAATCCATGACGGCCATTTCGCTCACCACTTCATCCGGCAGCACGCTCGGCAACCGCTCGGCAAAGTCGCGCACCGCCGCTTGCACGATCCGCCGCATGGTCACCACCGCCATGCGCCCCGGCTTTTGATACACCGGCAGCACGCGCGACTGCTCTGGCGGGTTCCCATCGGCGTCTTCCACATCCGGGTGCACCATTTGCAGGGTAAATCGCGGCGAGCCTTCCACTCGGCCGTACACCCGGTAGCGCCCGCCCACGTGCAAGCGATTCCTGAAGTAGGGGATTTGGTGAAACCACAGAAGCGCCAGCGATCCGCTGGCATCGCGCAACACACCTTGCAGCACGTGGCGTTGCGCGCGCCCCAGAAATCGTTCTTCCAGTGCGGCGAGTTCGCCCTCCACCGTGGTTACAATTCCCGGCGAGAGTGCCCGAATCGGTGTGACCCGACGGCGGTCTTCGTACCGGAACGGCAAGTGGTAGAGGAGATCCTCCACCGTTTCGATACCGAACCGCCGCAAATCTGCGGCCCGTTGCGGCCCGACGCCTTTGAGAAACTGCACCGGCCGCGACAAGAGCTCGAATGCTTGCTTCAAGTCGCCGGCGAAGCGCCGGTACGGGGGTTTTTCCGCCGGGCTTCTCAACGCCGCTTCGAGGGCCGCGAGCTCGGCGCGGCAGCGGGCGATCATCGCAGCGCGCTCGCTCGCCGGCACGGCGTACACTCGATCCAGCGCCGCACACAGCGCGCGCATGGCGCCGCGCTGCGCCGCAGTGCTCAGCACCGGTAAAAGCTTGCGGCCCTGTTCGGCCAGCTCCGCGGCGGGAAATTCCGTCCGCGCCGCCACTTCCGCCGGCGCTTGCGCCAGAAAGCGGAGCGGCGCGCCCACCGCCTGCAGAAACTGGGTGACTTCCTGAGGCGGATCGGCAGACGCAACGACGGGCGTGGACGCACTACCCGCACCGGGAACCGGCCTCCGCTCTTGCATACGGCACGTTACTTTGGCGCACCGACTCGCGAATTTCCATTGCCTGCCTCGTTGCAGAGAGAAGACGGCAACGTTGCACGGGCCCGCTGCTGCAGCGCCGCACGGATGCGCCATTCCTCGGCTAGCACGGCAACTGCCGGCACTCCCGAAACGATTCTCTACGGGTAGCTCAAACCGTAACCGAACGGAAACAGCGGATCGTACACCGAGTCGCCCGCGTTGACGGGAATTTGCTCCATCGAGCGGGGCCAGGAAAACGAAAGTCGTCCCACCGGTCGAGCATCCCCAAAAAGAACATCGGCGACACCTTGGCCTTCCGTGCCCGGAAGCCAAACGACCAGGAGGGCCTGGGCAAGGTCGAGCACGTCTCCCAGGATCAACGGGCGGCCGGTCACCAACACCACCACCACGGGCACGCCCGTGGCTGATAGGCTGCGCACCAGCTCCACCTGTCGCGGCTCGATGTGCAAGTCGGCACGGTCTCCCGTGTATTCCGCGTAGGGGCGCTCGCCAATCACGGCAATGGCCACGTCGGCACCCGCGGCGCCGCTACCGTCCAAGCTAAAGGTGACTTCCGTGGTCGGGGCCACGGCCCCCCGTATTGCCTCCAAAATCGTGGTCCCCTCGGTCACGCGGCCGCTGCCGCCCCGCCAGGCGATGGTCCAACCGCCGCACTGGTAGCCGAGGTTGTCGGCATGCACGCCGGCGAGATGGACCCGGCGCAACGCCTTGGATAGAGGCAAGAGGCGAGCCTCGTTTTTGAGCAATACAGCCGACTCTCGAACCGCCTGCCGCGCCAGCGCCCGGTGGGCCGGCGACCCCACTTCGCGCTGGAGCGTCGCGTCGGACCACAAACGCGCCGTGCCGTCCATCAGGCCCATCGCCAATTTCACGCGCAAGATACGCCGCACCGCATCGTCAATGCGCGCAACACTCACAGCTCCCTCGCGCACCAGGTCCACCAGCGCCGCAATAAATTCACGATACCGATGCGCCACCATGCCCATGTCGATGCCCGCCAAAATCGCCCTTCGCACGGCTTCTTTGTAATCCGGATGCAGTTGATCGATCGCCAGGTAATCCGAAATCACGAAGCCCTCGAATCCCAGTTCGTTCTTGAGCACCTCGGTAAGCAGATACCGATGCTCGCTGATTTTCGTGCCGTTCCAGCTACTGTAGGACGCCATAATCGCAGCAGCCCCAGCCGCAATCGCACTGCGATAGGGCGGCAAGTGAAGGGCTCTCAGCTCGGCTTCGGGGATGCGCGCGTCGCCCTGATCGATGAGCATCAGGGGAGGTGTCGAGGTTCCAAACAGCGTGCCCCCGTCGGCGAGGAAGTGCTTGGCTGTCGCCAGCACCGCGTGCGCATGGCTCAAGCCGCCGCGCTGGTAACCGCGCACGGCCGCGGCGGCGAATTCGGCGACCCAGCGCGGATCCTCCGAAAAACTCTCGTACGTTCGGCCCCATCGCTCGTCGCGCGCGACGGCCACCGTCGGCGCAAACGTCCAGTGAATGCCGGTCGCGCGCATTTCTCGGGCGGTCACATGAGCAATTTCCTCGACCAGGGACGGATTGCGGGTACATCCGAGCCCGATGTTGTGGGGGAAGATGACCGCACCGACGACGTTACTATGGCCGTGGACCGCGTCTACGCCATACAAAAGCGGAATGCCGAGCCGACTTCGCAGTGCCGCTTGTTGCGCTGTGTCGTACATGCGCGCCCATGCAGCCACACTGTTGCCGTCCGGCGGATCCGCATCCCCGCCGTTCAAAAGGGAGCCCAAAGCCAGTTCCGCAATGTCGTCCAGGCTCGTTAGCTTGTCGAACTCCGCCTGGGTCATTTGCCCGACTTTTTCTTCCAAGGTCATGCGGCGAAGCCAACGCTCGGCCTCCGGATCGAAGCGCCGCAAGGCGGCGGCCGGCACTCCGGGCGTTTCGCCATCGTCGCCACAGGCGACGAAACTCCCTGCGAGGAACACGACGAGCGAGAAGATCCGCACCCACTGGACTCGATCAGAGCGCACGTCTTTGCCCTACGCCGCCACTTTCAGCTCTGCAAGAGGAACGCCCCGTTTCCACGCTCACAGAAAAGTGTGCTGCAGGTAATTGCACGTCGTCACGGCCAAGCCATAATGCCGGCGAAAGGAGGTGTGGTGCCATGACCGGAAAAAACACGCTGACGATCATCGATAATCGCACCGGCAAGCAGTACGAAATCCCCATCGAACACAACGCCATTCGTGCCGCCGACTTGAAACAAATCAAGGTCAACGACGACGACCCGGGCTTGCTGTCCTACGATCCGGCGCTCACGAACACGGCCACGTGCAAGAGCCGCATTACGTTTATCGACGGGGAAAAAGGCATTTTGCGTTACCGGGGCTACCCGATCGAGGAGCTCGCGGAAAAAAGCAATTACCTGGAAACCGCCTACTTGATCGTCAAAGGCGAGCTGCCCGACGCCAAGCACTTCGCAGCCTGGCGCCAGAACATCACCAACCACACGATGGTGCACGAGAATATCAAGACCTTCATCGAAGGTTTCCGCTACGACGCGCATCCGATGGGAATTCTCGTGGGCACGATCGGGGCGATGTCCACGTTTTATCCGGACGCGAAAAACATCTTCGACCTGGAATCGCGCCGCCTGCAAACTCGCCGGCTGATCGGGAAAATCCCCACGATTGCCGCCTGGGCGTACCGCAAAATGCGGGGCCTTCCCTATGTCTATCCCGACAACGACCTCAGCTACACGGGCAATTTCATGTCCATGCTGTGGAAAATGACCGAGCTCAAGTACAAGCCCGACCCCGTGCTGGAACGCGCCCTGGATGTCTTGTTCATCCTCCACGCGGACCACGAACAAAACTGCTCGACCAATGCACTGCGCAGCGTGGCCAGCTCCCAGGTGGACCCCTACTCTGCGGTGGCTGCGGCGGTGGCGGCACTTTACGGGCCCCTGCACGGTGGCGCCAACGAAGCCGTGATCCGTATGCTGATGGAAATTGGCTCCGTCAGCCGCGTGCCCGAGTACATCAAGAAGTTCAAATCCGGTGAAGGCCGGCTCATGGGCTTCGGACACCGCGTGTACAAGAACTACGATCCCCGCGCGAAGATCATCAAGAAAATTGCGTACGAGGTCTTCGAGGTCACCGGCAAGAATCCCTTGATCGACATCGCGCTGGAACTCGAACGCATTGCCTTGCAAGACGACTATTTCGTGAGCCGCAAGCTGTATCCCAACGTGGATTTTTACTCCGGCATCATTTACCAGGCGATGGGCTTTCCGCTCACGATGTTCCCCGTACTGTTCGCCATCCCCCGAACCTCCGGCTGGATGGCCCAGTGGGCGGAAATGGTGCGCGACCCTGAACAGAAAATTACGCGGCCGCGGCAAATCTACATTGGCGAGGGCGAGCGCCACTACGTTCCCATCGAAGAGCGGCCCGAACCTACGCAGCGTGAAGACGCCGTGAGCGAGGCGATTTAACGCAAGGTGTCCGCGAAGGCAGATTGGCCGCAGGGCTTCGGCCCTGCGGCCAACACCGCAGGCGCTCGCGGAACTCGGTGCGCGCGGGTGCGTGCACGCCGGTGTTGGGCTAGAAAGCCCAGGCTAGTGGTGGAGGCGCTGCCAAAATGACAAAGCGAGGAAAGCACGCGTGAGGCTAGTGGATCCCGACTTGGAACGCTTGTGCATCAACACCATCCGCACGCTCGCCATCGATGCGGTCCAAAAGGCGAACTCCGGGCACCCGGGTCTGCCTTTGGGGGCGGCTCCGACGGCTTACGTCCTGTGGCAACATCACCTGCGCCACAATCCGCGCAATCCGCTGTGGCCGGATCGCGACCGCTTCGTTCTCTCCGCGGGCCACGGGAGCATGTTGCTGTACGCGCTGTTGTTCCTCACCGGTTACGATGTCACCCTGGAGGACATCCAATCGTTCCGGCAGTGGGGCAGTATCACGCCGGGCCACCCGGAATTTCGGCTCACTCCTGGTGTGGAGGCCACCACGGGTCCGCTCGGCCAGGGTGCCGCGAACGCCGTCGGTATGGCCATTGCGGAACGAGTGCTCGCCTACCGTTTCAACCGCCCTGGGCATTGCATCGTGGATCACCGCACCTACGCTTTGCTCTCGGATGGCGACATGATGGAGGGGGTGTGCGCCGAGGCCGCATCGCTGGCTGGTCATTTGCGCTTGGGAAAACTGATCTTCCTCTACGACAGCAACGGAGTGTCACTCGACGGGCCGACCAGCCTCACCTTTTCTCGCGAAGACGTGGCGGCGCGCTTTCGGGCTTACGGCTGGCGCGTGTACGAGGTGGCCGACGGCAACCATGACACCGCGGCCATCGACACGGCCCTTACGGAGGCCGAGAGCGACACTTCGAGCCCGGCGCTGATCATCGTGCACACCACCCTCGGATACGGCTCGCCCCACAAGGCGGGCACGCACGAAGCCCATGGCAGCCCGTTGGGCGAGGAGGAAGTGCGCCTCACCAAGCAGGCACTGGGGTGGGACCCGGACAAAACCTTTTATGTTCCCGAGGCCGCCTTGGCCCACTTTCGCACCGCAGTCGAACGCGGAGCGCGCGCGCAGGAGGAGTGGGACCAACGCTTTACCGCCTACGCACACGCGTTCCCGGAACTGGCCGAAGAGTGGCACCGCACCATGCGCGGCGAACTTCCTCTCGAATGGGATCGCGACATCCCTGCGTTTTCGCCCGGTGAGTCCCTGGCCACCCGAGCCGCGGGCGGGCGGGTCCTCAATGCCATTGCCGCACGCGTCCCCTACCTGCTGGGAGGCGACGGCGACCTGTCCAGTTCGACGAACACTGCCTTGAAAGGCCAAGGCTCTTTCGACGGCCAAGCGGGTTCGGGCCGCAACATTCACTTCGGCGTGCGCGAGCATGCCATGGGGGCGATCGCCAACGGTCTTTGTTACCACGGAGGGGTGCGGCCGTTTGTGGCCACGTTTTTGGTGTTCTCCGACTACATGCGCCCGCCGATTCGGTTGGCGGCGATGAGCCATTTGCCGGTTATTTACGTGTGGACCCACGACTCCATTGCGGTCGGGGAGGACGGCCCGACCCACCAGCCGGTGGAGCATTTGGCTAGCTTGCGAGCCGTCCCGAACCTCGTGGTGATTCGGCCGTGCGATGCCAACGAAACGGCCGAGGCGTGGCGCTGGGCGATGCGACATCGCGAAGGACCCGTTGCGTTGATCCTCACGCGCCAGAAAGTGCCCGTACTCGACCGCACGCACCTGGCGCCGGCCAGCGACCTCCATCATGGCGCCTATGTTCTCAGTGAGCCACGCGAGGCCCGGCCCGCCGCCATCATTATGGCAAGCGGTTCCGAAGTGCATCCCGCGCTCGAAGCGCAAAAACTGCTCGCCGCACAAGGCATTCCGGTGCGCGTCGTTTCCATGCCCTCGTGGGAAATCTTCGCGCAACAAGAGGTCGCCTACCGGCGCCACGTGCTGCCGGAAGACATCGTAGCGCGCGTAGCGGTGGAAGCTGCGGTTCCTATGGGCTGGGAGCGCTGGGTGGGAGAACGCGGGCGCGTCATCGGCCTCCAGCGCTTCGGCGCCTCGGCGCCGGGAGAAGTGAACTTGCAAAAATTCGGCTTCACCGGGGCGCATGTGGCCCAAGTCGTGCGCGAGGTACTGGAATCATGAACCCGCGAACGCGGCGCCGCTTAGTTTGGGCAATCATTACCGCCACTCTCGGGTCGTTCGTCGCGCTGGATTTGCTGTATCTCCTCGCCCCGTAAATGCTGGGCCTAACGCCGTCGCCGCTACCCTCGCCCTCATCGTCGCCCAGCGACACCCGCCGGCCTTGTAGGGGCAACCCTTGTGGTTGCCCTCGACCTCGTGCCCCTGCAACCCTCGCCCTCACCGTTCCCCAAGAACACCCGGCGGCCCTGTAGGGGCAACCCTTGTAATTGCCCTCGCCCTCGTGCCCCTACGGCCCTCGCCCCTTGAGTGGAAACTGGCGTTTGCGCATACTGCGGGCCGCCGCTTGCCCGCGGGTAAGCGAGTCTTCGGAACACAGGGAGTACGATCATGCCGTTCGAGTTCATCCAATACGAAAAGTCTGGCCGGATTGTGTGGATCACGATCAATCGCCCCGAGGTGATGAACGCGTTGCATCCGCCCGCCAACATGGAGCTCTCGCAGGCGTTCGACGACTTTGCGGCCGACCCGGATGCATGGGTCGCCATTATCACCGGCGCAGGCGAAAAAGCCTTTTCCGCGGGCAACGACCTGAAGTATTCCGCTTCCCAAGGCATGGGCAACATCCAGGTGGGCAGCGGCGGCTTCGGCGGCATCACCGCCCGCTTCGACTTGTTCAAGCCTGTCATTGCGGCGGTCAACGGCTTTGCCCTCGGAGGCGGGTTCGAAATTGCGCTGGCGTGCGACATTATCGTGGCCGCAGAGCACGCGCGCTTCGGGCTTCCGGAACCGCGGGTCGGCCTGGCCGCGCTCGCCGGTGGCATGCAGCGCCTGCCGCGCCATATACCCCTGAAGATCGCAATGGGCTACATGCTCACGGGCAAGCACATGACCGCTCAAGAAGCGCACCGCTGGGGCATCGTGAACGAAGTCGTGCCTGCCTCCGAACTGCGTACCGCGGCAGAGCGGTGGGCCAACGAAATTCTCGAATGCTCGCCCATCTCCGTGCGCGCCACCAAGCAAGTGGCCATGCAAAGCCTGGGTTTGCCCCTCGAAGACGCTCTGAGCCGCTCTTACCCTCTCATCGGCGAGCTGTTCCGCTCGGAAGATCTCATGGAAGGAGTGATGGCCTTTGCGCAAAAGCGCAAGCCGGAATGGAAGGGCAAATAAACGGCGCTTGCGCATTTACGCAAATCTTGCCGGAATCGAGGTGGGAGACGGCTTTCCCACCCGCCTCATGGCGGCCATCAACGTGAGCCCGGAGTCGTTCTTTGCGGCCTCGGTGGCTCGCAGTCACCGCGTTCTGGCACAACGCGTGCGCGAGGCCACCGAGGCCGGCGCATCGTTCATCGACTTGGGTGCGATGTCCACTGCGCCATATCGGAAGGGATGGATTCCCGCAGAGGAAGAGCGCCGGCGGTTGGTGGCTGCGGTCCGGGTGGCGCGCGCGGAGACGCATCTCCCCCTGTCCGTGGATACCCAACGTGCCGAAGTTGCCGCCGCTGCCCTGGCAGCAGGAGCTCGGATCGTCAATGACGTCAGTGGGCTCGCTGCCGATCCCGAGATGGCCGACATCGCTCGCCAAGCCGAGGGCGTGGTGCTCATGGCTCAGCCCACCACCCGCGAGCTCCGGCCTACGCTAGTGCTCGTCGAGCAACTGTTGCGCGCATGCCTCCGGCGGGCCCGGCAAGCACGCATCGCCACGGAACGAATCGTTCTCGATCCGGGCATTGGATTTTATCGGCTTGCGAGTCGCCCTTGGTTCGAAGTGGACTTGGACATCCTCCGGCATCTCCAGCGGTTTCGCCGCTTTGGCCGCCCCCTGCTGGTGGGAGCTTCGCGCAAGTCTTTTCTCGGAAAGATCACCGGGCGCGACGACCCGAACGAGCGCCTTCCGGCATCGCTTGCCGCCGCCGCCATCGCCGTGCTGCACGGTGCCTCGGTCATCCGCGCTCACGATGTCGCGCCCACGCGCGATGCAGTGCGGGTCGCCGAAGCCGTTGCCCGCGGCTTACGTTGACTTGGAGTTGCACGCAAGTTTAACTAACGGTGTTGCGTTTCCCGGGAAAACGGGCTCTTGCCCTTCTTTGCCCCGGGCGCAACGTGGCACCCGATGAAGACTGTGCAACCTAGAGTCGCCAGCCGTTTTTCGCACCGTAGCTCCATCATGAACGTGGGGCGCAGGGTGGACTACGCCGTGCGCGCACTTTGCTATGTAGCGGCGCAGCCGGCGGGGCGCTTCGTGCCGCGGCGAGAAATTCAAACCCGGCAAAATATCCCCGCCCCGTTTCTGTCGAAAATCTTGCGCGATTTGGTGCAGGCCGGCCTCCTGCTCTCGGTTCCAGGTGCCAAGGGCGGCTTTCGTCTCGGCAAACCTCCCTCGTCCATCACTCTGCGCGAGGTCTACGAAAGCGTCGAGGGGCCGCTTTGCTTGATCGATTGCGTCAACGAAGAAGATGACGCTTGCTGTTTTGCCTCGGTTTGCACCCAAATCCAAATTTGGCGGGGCGCGCAGCAATTGCTTGCGCAATATTTGGAGGACATTACCATCCAGGCCATTGCCGATCGCCACGGGCTGGTCCCGCGGCTGCAAGAAAAACAACAAATTGCGGAACATTGAGCCGCTCAGAGAAAGAAGGAGGAAAGGATGGCGTACATTATCACCCGGTTGTGCATTGACTGTGTCGACACGGCCTGTGTGTCCGTCTGCCCGGTGGACTGCATTTACGAATACACGGGATCCAACCGGGAACACTTCCCCAATCAGTTGTACATCCACCCCGACGAATGCATTGACTGCGGCGCCTGCGAGCCCGAGTGCCCGTGGCAAGCCATTTTCGAAGAATCGGCCGTGCCCGAGATTTTCAAGAGCGACATTGCCCTGAACTATGAGATCCGGGAACACAGCGGCGAGTTCCAGGTGAAGAAGCACGAGCAAAAGCCAAAGCCCACGCCCGAACAGGTCGAGGCCAACAAACGAAAGTGGGGCTATACGGGCTGACCCTGGAGCCCGCACAGAGGTGCAGCGAACGCAAGGCCCCCCAGCCGCCACGGCCCTTTCGGGTCGCCGCGACGCGCGATGATTCGCGCTGGTGTGGCGATGTGTCTCCGCCACACCAGCGCCCCACGATGAAGCGCCTCCAATCGCAGGCGAAGATCTGCGAGCCGAACCGAGCGGAAAGCGAGGGAACGCACGCGCCCAGGTTACGGGCCTTTCGGCGTGCGCGTGCGCTGGCCTGAAGCACGGATTGCCGGCGTATTCGGCAAAGCCGAAGCGCGGTCGCCATTCCCCTCGATCACCGTTCGCCGGTATTCTCGCTTGCTCTCCTGCGCGGTAGTGGTGTAGGAGCCGGCACGATGCCGCGCGGAGAGCAAGTATCACGCATCTACCAGATTCTCATGGATTTGGTCCGCAACCCGCGCGGAATTCCCGCCACTGTGCTGGCCCAGCGCCGGGGCTTGCGCTTGCGCACCGTGTATCGGGACATCGAGGCGCTCCGCCGAGCGGGCTTTCCGATCGAGCGAGGCAGCCAAGGCCGGTGGCGGCTCGCCGACCACTGGCAGGCACAGCTTCCGTTCCCGTTGCCCGCAGAGGAAATCCTCGCCTTGCAGACGGCTCGGGAATTCCTCAAACCCCTGCGAGGTACGCCGGTGGAACGCGCGTTCGCGCAGCTATGTAGTCGCCTCCTAGGCCCCAACGGCTCGCAGGGCGAGCTGTTTCCGTACTACCGGACGATTTTGCAAACCCGTTCGACATTTGCGATCGACTATCGCCCGCACCTGTCCAAGCTGGAAACCCTCTGCACCGCCATCCAAGAACGCCGCTCCGTGCGCACCGTGTATTGGGGCCTCAACCGGTCGCAGCCGACGTTGCGGGAAATCGACCCGTACCGGCTCTATTTCGATCCCAGCCTGGAGGCGTTGTATTTGTTCGGATGGTGCCACCTCCGCAAGGCGATTCGCGTGTTTGCCGTACACCGATTCGAGAGCGTGCGCATGACGGAGCGGCAATTTTCGCCGCCGCAATTCGACGTCAAGGACTTCTTGCGCGACGCCTTTCGGCTGTGGCGCGAGGCCAACGTTCAGCAAGTGCGTTTCCGCGTGTACCCGCCGCTCGCTCGCTGGGTTGCGGAGCGCCAAATGCACGCGAGCCAAGAAATCCGCCGCTTGCAAGACAACGCTATCGAAGTCAGCCTCACCGTAGAGGCAAGCGAGGAGATCAAGCGATTTCTGCTGCAATTGGGCGCGTATGCGGAGGTGCTGGCGCCGGAGTCGCTACGCGCCAGCGTCGCGAACGAGCTGCAACGCGCGCTGCGGCACTACTTGCCGGCGCCCATAGAAAGTTTGTCCCCAGGTGACAAAGTCGCGTTGCCGCCGCGCGGATCGGGACTAAAGAAAAGCCCGGTCCGAGCGGGAGTGCGAAGGCAACGTCAGGCCCGCTAAGCCGGTCGAGGCCGGTAATGGATGGCCTGGGGCGGGGGGCAGGCCCCGGGCAATTGGGGGTAGCGGGTCGCTTCGTGGCCCTCGCTCGGACCACCCGCATCCGCGTCGCATCACCGGCGCGCCCCTTCGGCCTCCGGGCCATTCGCGATTCGCCACTCGCCGCTCGCCATTGCCGTTCACCCTTGCCCGGCCTGCAACCGGCGGTCTGCCTCGAAGTGGTAGGGGCAGGCCTTGTGCCTGCCCGTGGTTTCGTGCCTGCTCTTTTGCCTGCGCATCGCGCCGGCGCAATCGACACCGCCGCGGGCAACCCCAACGGTTGCTTCGACCACGGCACCCCGTCCGGCGCTGTTTTCAAGGGGATCCGGCGGCGTGTGCGCCCCCGCAGCCGAACAACGCAGCGTTCACGGCGCGCACGATCAGGTCGATGGTGACGCCAGTGACGCCTTCTCGCGCCAAGGCGGCGCACTGCGCTGCCGCTTGTTCACCGAGTGCGATTCCAACCAAGCGAACAATCTCCTCGATCGTTACCTGTCGATCACCATCACAGTCGCCAGAGCACACGGAGCTCGCGCTCGGCGTAGCACTCGGGCTCGAATGGTCGCTCGCCGGTGTTCTCGTCGTGGGCGTCGGCGTTGGCGTTTCCGTCGGCGTTGCGATTGGGCTTGGGGTTGGGGTTTCCGTTGGCACGCGCGATGGCTCGGCTGCCGTCGGCACCGGCGATGGCTCGGGTGAGCGCAATGCAATCGCCAGATCCGGCTGCCCTTGACGCACAACCACCCAGGCGTCGGCGGGCAAGTCGAGCCACTCTTGTTCCTCGCCGTCGGGCCAGCGCACTTGCAGGCGAGCCACACGCTCGGCGCTACCTAGGCCGAAGTGTGCCTCCGCCGGATCTTGAGAAACGAAGTTGCTTCCCGCACGAAGTTCGCGCATCTGCCTCGAACCATTCGCCTCCACCCACACCCGTGCGCCAACGCCCTGAGTATTCGGCGGCCGGCCCACCAGTCGCACAGACAGAAACCTGCGTTCACGCGAGAGATCGTTCCGATACAAGGCGGGCGGCCCCTGAATGTTCGCAACGAACAAATCGAGGTCTCCGTCGCGGTCGTAATCGAACGCCACCACGCCGCGACCTTGTCCCCGATCGGCAATTCCAAGTCGTGCCCCCGACTCCTCGAACGTGCCATCCGCCCGGTTATGGAAAAACACTGCCGGGTCCGCGTGAAACTCATACGCCGCCGGATCGTCGGTGCGCCAGCCGTTCACGTGGTACAGGTCGAGCCAGCCATCGTTATCGAAATCCGCGAATGTGGCTCCCCATCCCCAATAGCCGGCCCGTACTCCGGCGAAATCCGTTACGTCTTCAAAGGCGCCGTCGCCGCGGTTGCGATACAGCCGATTGCCGGACACGTACCAGTTGTTCTCGCGATTGTCTTGATCCGGATCCCAAATGGAGGAGACGAACCAGTCGAGGTCCCCGTCGTTGTCGTAATCCCCTACGGCGGCGCCCATGCCGTTTTCGTCGGAAATCACCGGCGTGGTCGCCTCGGTGAACCGCTGGCCGCCCAAGTTCCGAAACACCTTGCTTTGGCGGAAATCCCCCGCCACCAGCAGATCGAGCCAGCCGTCACTGTCAATGTCCGCAAAGTTCGGGGTAAAGCTCAGGTCGCCGATGTCGCCGCCCAAGAACTCGTAAGCCGATGAGATTCCCAGCTCCACACTGACGTCCGTAAATGTGCCGTCCCCATTGTTGCGCCAGAGGTGCTCCGACGAACCCGGCGGGCGGAACTCGCCCCAGTGGCTTACGAATAGGTCGAGGTCGCCGTCGCGGTCGTAATCTCCCCACGCAGCAGAAAAGCTATCGCGCGTGAATCGGATGCCGCTTTGGGTGGTCACGTCTTCGAACGTGCCGTCGCCGCGGTTCCGGTACAACTTGACCGTTCCGAGCCGCGGCTGTTGCACATCGTCGCAGTACGCAACCTTGTCGGCACACAGCAAAGCAGGAACGAAGAGATCGAGCCGGCCGTCGCCGTCGAAATCCGCGAATACCGGCCCCACGCTACGCGCCCCGCCCACGGCAACGCCCGCCCGCTCGCCCACCTCCTCGAACGTGCCGTCCCCGCGATTGCGAAACAAGAGGTTGGGACCCGCATCCCCTCGTACGACGTAAAGATCCACCCACCCGTCGCCATCGAAATCCCCCGAAGCCACCCCGCCAGCGCTCCACTCCGCGGTGGTGGGGCGGCGATAACGATGTTCATACACTAGGCCTGCCTCTTCGCGCACCTCGCGAAACTCCCACGAGGCCCACGCCGGGGCGGCCAGCTCCAAAACGGCGACCAATACGTCCGTCGTGGCCGCGATGGCGGCGTGCCGCCATCGCCCTCGCTTCCGGCACCTCGACCATGCCATTGCGCCGAACATGCCCCGCCTCCGAGCAGTGCGCTCTAGATTACGGCCGGCAAGGCACGTTTGACAAGCGTCTACGGCGTTCTCTGGCCAAGCGTGCGCCGTGGGGCGCAACATCGGAACGATGCCCCACTCCCGCTGGCAGGTGCACCTGCCCCTGCGGCGGTTCGTCCGTGCCGCACCAACCCACAGCAGCCCGGGATCCGTTCAGCCCAACGCCCACCAAGTCATGGCGAGAGTGGCCAGCGTCACCGGAACACCCACGCGAGCATACTGCCAAAACGAAATCGTCACCCCAGCACGCCGCGCTTGCTCGAGCACGATCAAGTTGGCCACGGAACCGATCGTCAAAAAATTTCCCGCAAAGGTGCTCGCTGCCGCCACCAACATCGCCGTGCGCGCCGGATCGGCTGCCTGCATTACCACCGGCTTGAGCAACATGACCGCCGGAACATTGCTGACCACGTTGGAAAGCACCGCTGTGAGCACGACCACCACATGCGCCCCCCAACTGCGCACGTCTCCCGCATACGCGAGCAAGCGCCGGTCGAGCCCGGCATGTTCGAACCCGCCCACGACCACGAACAACCCCACGAACAGGACGAGCAAGGGCCAATCAATTTCCCGGTACACTTTTTCCGGGCGCACGCGCCGGGTAGCCAACAGCCATGCCCCCACACCGAGCGATACCTCGGCCACTGGATATCCCGCAAAAAACAAGCTCACGGCCAATACGGACGCGAGCGCGGACTTGTACAGCAGCGGCCTGTGCACCCGTTCGGAAAGCTCCACGGGGCGCAGGCCGGACCGTGGCCCGGACAGTTCGCGGCGAAACAGCAGTAAGAGCACAACGTAGTCGACCGCCAACCCGGCCAGCGCCAGCGGCGCCAGGTGCTCCGCAAAACTCGCGTAGGGTAGCCGCGCAAAGCTCGCGACCAGCATATTTTGCGGATTCCCGCTCACTGTGGCGGCGCTCCCGATGTTCGCGGCGGTCGCGAGAGCCAGAAGGTACGGGACCGGCGGCAGCGCCAGCCGGGAGGTGACTTGCACGACCACCGGAGTGCACACCAAACAGACGACGTCGTTAATGAAGAAGGCCGCCAGAATTCCGGGAACGAACACGGTCACGGCCAGAACTTGTCGAGGCGAGTGCGCCCGTCGCAGGGCGCGTGCGGTCACCAAGCGAAAAAAACCCGCCAGGCGCAGATTCGCCACCACGATCATCATCCCGAACAAGAACACAATCGTGCGATAGTCTACGGCCGCGACGGCGACCTCGAACGGAATCGTTCCGGTGAGCACCATGGCCGCCGCTCCCATGATGGCAATGCCCGTTCGGTCGAAGCGAAACGGGGGCAAGCCACCCAGGGCCAGCAGCGCGTACACCGCAAGGAACAGCCCCAGCGCCAGCCGATCCATGGCAAAGGCTACTCGGGCCAGTCTACCGGCTCACCGTGCCGCTTGAGCCAACGCTGCCAATACCCGAGGGCACGCAAGGAATACGGCTCCAGCTCCTCCACCGTCCAACTGCCACCATGCCGAGTCGCGTACCCCACGGCGAGGGTGTCGCCGTCGAAGGCAAACACGAGCGAAGCGATCTCGCCTGCGCGGCCCCGCAGAGCAAAGGTTTTGCCCACAGGAACGACGCGCTCACCCGCCTGCAACCGCGGCAGCACACCCAACTGCTGCAAGGTCCGGTCGGATTTGACGGAGAACTTCCGTTTCATCCTCGCGCACGGGGTGCCGGCTTCTCGCCCCCTCCCATTATCGGATGGCATCCAGCCCCGTGATGTCCCGCCCAACGATCAAAGTGTGCATGTCGTGCGTGCCCTCGTATGTGTTCACGGTCTCGAGATTCAGCATGTGGCGGATCACCGGGTACTCGTTCACGATGCCATTGGCGCCGAGGATGTCGCGCGCCATGCGTGCAATTTCCAGCGCTTGCTGCACGTTGTTGCGCTTGGCCAGCGAGACCTGCTGGGGCCGGAGCTTCCCTTCATCCTTGAGCTGGCCCAAGCGCAACGCCAACAACTGCCCTTTGGTGATCTCGGTCAGCATGAACACGAGTTTTTGCTGCACCAACTGATAGCCTGCGATGGCTCGCTCGAATTGCCGACGCTCCTTGGCGTACTCCAGCGCGGTGTGATAGCAAGCCATGGCCGCACCTAACGCGCCCCAAACGATCCCGTATCGTGCTTGCGTCAGGCAAGAAAACGGGCCTTTGAGCCCGACGACTCCGGGAAGAACGTTACTGTCCGGCACGCGCACCTCCTCGAGAATCAACTCCGACGTAATCGAGGCGCGCAAGGAGAACTTTCCTTTAATATCGCGTGCCGTAAACCCTGGGCGGTCGGTTTCCACCAAAAACCCGCGCACGCCGTCGGGAGTCTTAGCCCAAACGATCGCCAAATGAGCAATGCTGCCATTGGTGATCCAGCGTTTGGTGCCGGTAACGACCCATTGCGCCCCATCCCGCCGCGCCTTGGTTTCCATCCCGCCCGGGTCCGATCCATGATCCGGCTCCGTGAGCCCAAAGCAGCCAATCACCTCTCCCTTGGCCATTTTGGGCAACCAGCGCTGCTTTTGCTCCTCCGAGCCAAAGGCGTAAATGGGGTACATGCACAACGAGCCCTGCACCGACACCATGGAGCGTAGCCCGCTGTCGCCCCGCTCGAGTTCCTGGCAAATCAGGCCGTACGACACGTTGTCCAAGCCGGCGCAGCCGTAACCGTGCAAGTTCGCGCCGAAGAACCCCAGCGACGCCATGCGCGGAATGAGATGGCGCGGAAACTCTTCACGCGCATGAAAATCTTCGATGACCGGTAAGGCTTCCTGCTCGACAAATTCGCGCACCGTGCGCTGAACGAGGCGCTGTTCGGGCGTCAGCAATTCCTCGATCCCAAAATAATCCACTCCGCTAAATGTTCGCATGAAAATGTCACCTCGGTTCGTTGTTGTGGTTATCGCAAAGCTTGAGAGCTCTTGCCAAGCAGTGAGCACATCGCACTCACGGGCCCTGTTGCCAGCCCTCGATCACAGTCAGCGCTAGGTTCTCCCACGGGTTGATGCGAGTCGGCCGGGGCACTTCGATGCCCCAAATTTCGCGGCTGTGGTCGCGTAACAGCGCAGCAATTTGTTGTTCCCAAGCTTCGAGGTAGGGGCCGGCCCGCCAGCCGGTGACCGGGTGCGGAGCCGGCGGTAGGCTGGGCGGCAACTCTCCGGCCGGAGGTGCGCTCAAATCACCCACCAGCCAGACCCGACTGCCACGCTTGAGGGCCTCGACGATCCGCACCCGCTCCTCCTCGATGCCGCGATCCCCCAGCGCCATCTTTGCTCGAATCGCCAAGTGATAATGGAAGCGGTGATCGGGCACTTCCGGCAACGTGATCCACGGCGCGGGACCATGGTAGTACCGCTGAAAACTGATCCCACAGTACCACGGCGCGACAACGACCAAGTCTTGCGGAGCCGCCTGGGCCCGCAAGATCCCGGCAATGAGATCCACGTTGCTCATGCGCACCGCGACGATGGGCCACGCTTGCCACGCAAGCCACAAACCCAGCACCACACCTCCAATTGCAACGGCACGATCCAGCATCGGCCGGCGATATGCGAGGCGCTGCACGGCGAACTCCGCAGCCAAGGCGACAAAGGCATTGAGAGAAAGATAGTGCCACTCCTGACTCGGCAAGCGCGCGAACTGCCAGAAGTAAAGCAAGAAGAGCCCTACGGCGAGCGGACAGGCCCAGGCCAGCATACACGCACGTTCTTCGCGCACACGGCCCGCAAGGCGCTCGCCGAACAGCCACCCCAGGGCGAGAAACGCACCGCACCAAAGGGCGGCCCTGAGCCAACCTTGCGTGCCCAAGCTCTGCCACCAGACGGCGGCGACGACCCCGAGCGACACAGGCCGCTGTTCCGATACGCCCACTTCGAATGCATAACGAATCCACGACCAAGAGAACCCCAATGACAACGTGGCCACCCCCAAAGCCGCCGCCACCATAGCCCACGCACGCGCGGGCGCGGGCACGCGCCCGCCGGGGCGCCACAACCCGAGCGCCGCCGCAGCATGCAGCGCCGCCAGCAGCACGCCGTTGGCGAAGTTCGATTGCACGGCAATGACGTTCGCCGCGGCTAGCCAGGCTGCACGCCGCCAGGTCGGAGCGACCATCCACCGTAGAAGCGATCCGCTCGCGAGTAGAAATGCAGCCGCCCCCAACCCATAACCGCGAAACATCGTTCCATACACAACAGCCGGCGCCGCTAACCCATAGAGGAGCAGGGCAACCAGCGGCGCTCGGCCCGTCACGGCACGTCCGGCCCACCAAAGCGCGGCGAGCTGAAGCCACGCGGCGACCAACCCGACAGCCCGCAAATGAAAGTCACTGGTCCACCCCACCTGGCCCAACACCCACACTAAAACGTTCCACAAGCGCGGAAAGGAGTCGTACCGCGAGTAATCCCAGATGGCCCACCACGAGCGCAGCGCGGCCAAATTGGCACTGTTGGCCTCGTCGCGCCACAATGGTCCTGCGTGCCACACGAAGACAAGCTGAAGCGCCACAGCGGCCATCGTCAACATCACACCGGCCGCCAGGCGCACCGGCTCCCACGCAGACACTGCATTTGGCTCGGGCGTGCGCACTCCCCTCATCGGTCCGCGCTCATCGCATGCTTTGCCGCGCGATCAAAGGACCGCAGCGCGCATCCCTATCGCACACTTCGAGCCGGCTCGGTATGCTGAGGCCGATGAAGCGGTGGCTCACGGTGGTTGTTTGTGCCGGCATTCTCGGGCTCGCGGCGCCAAGTTCCGCGGCAACAGGCTGCCTCGGCGACTGCAACCGCGACGGCGAGGTGACGGTGGACGAAATTTTGCGCGGCGTCAACATCGCGCTCGGCAATGCATCACTGGAGACTTGCCAGCCTTTCGATCGCGACGGTGACGGTGGTGTCAGTGTCGACGAAATCGTGGCGGCGGTGGGGCTTCTGTTGACGGGCTGTCCGATCGAACCGACCTGGTCACCCACGCCGACACCTTCCGGCAGCCCCACGCCCACACCCCTGCCGAATCGGCCTCCGGAGCTTCCTCCCGCGGTGTGGTACCGCACGTATGCGGGCCAACCCATCGCGTTGGCGCTGGCTAACCGCGACCCCGACGGCGACAACGTACGCTGCCAGGCCACAGGCCTGCCGGATGGCGCCACGTTTGCGGCGGAAACTGCCACTATTCTCTGGACCCCGGGCGCCGCAGACGCCGGCCAGTACGAGATCACCGTAGAATGCCGGGATGACGGCCAACCGACCGGTGTCGCGTGGTCCCGCGTCGTCGTGTCGGTCAACACACTCGACAACTGCTCGCAACCCGATTGCGACCCGGCTGTGGGTTGCTTGCGCACCCTCGTGGCTCTCGACGCACCATGCTGCGCGGGCCCCGCTCCCACGCCCTTGCCCGCCCCCGACCTGCCGTGCCCTGCCGGACGCGCGGTATGGATCAGCGAAGACATTGACGGAGGCTTTCGCGCGCTGCACGACTGCGACCTCAAGTATGTGCGCAACAATGCGCAAGCCGCGGCCGAGGTGCGCTTTAAATTTCGAGCGCGCTGCCTCAGCCTCGATGACCGTATCGAAGTCCGTGCGCGCATGGACACGGCTACGCGCCAGCCCATGGTGGAAGACCGCTATCGCGTCCGTTTCCGTCCAGTCGGGCCGGACCTGGTCGAGTCCGGTCCAGTGCCGTTCGAAATCCGCCCGCCGGCGCCGTTCTTCGACATGCAAGATGCCGAAGCCAACCTGTCGGTCACGCTCAAAGATGGTCAGTTGCAAACTGCGACCGAGTCCCTGAGGCTGCGCCTGACCTTTACACCGGTGCCCGAGCTCGTGGGAGGAGAGGCCCGGCGGTGATCCTTGCGGTTGTCAACTTCCTCGAGAGCAGTGCCCGGGAGGTATCCGATGGCCCGCGTGCGATCTAATGTTCGACTGGAATTTCTCGCCTGTGGCTTCGCCCTCTTGTGCATGGCGCCGAGCCGCCAATTCCCTGGGGTTCGCCGCTTCGTAGCGGTTACGCCCCGTGCGGGCGAGGCAGATCCCGCGCGGCTGGCCGTCGTCGCTACCGACCAAACCAGCGACGGCCGCAGAATCGCTTTACGAGCAGTGGTCCGCAACGACGGCGACGAGCCGGTAGCCGGCATCCGTTTGGTTCTGCGACTGCTGGCGTCTGCCGCGCCGGACGCGCGCGAACTCGACCGGTTTTACAAGTTTCTCGAGGTTCGCCTTCCTCCCGGCGGCACAGAAATCGTGCGCTGGGATGTGTACACCGTGTACGCTGGCCAAACGGGCGCGAGCGGTTTCGTGCTCGAGGCCTACGCCGCCCGAAAAGGCGACACCTCCTTTCCGCCGCCGGCAGGCTGGAAAGACATGTAGGGGTAACGCCTGCGTCGCCCTTACCGGCGACCACAACGCTGGTGTCCACGGGCACCGCCGCGGCCATTTGTAGGGGCAACCCTTGTGGTTGCCCGCGGTGTGCACCAGCGCGGCCATTGGTAGGGGCAACCCTTGTGGTTGCCCGCGGTGTGCACCAGCGCGGCCGTGTGTAGGGGCAACCCTTGTGGTCGCCCGTGGTTGCACCGGTACCACGGGCAGGCACAAGGCCTGCCCCTACGGTTCGTATCTTGACCTTTGATCGGCGGCGGGGGGTAAAAGGACCAATGCTCTCGTCCGCAACACCGAACCAACTTACGGGGCGAGAGCGAGGAGGCGCCCATGGAGCTACGGCAAGATGCTCCTGCGGAAAAACCGCTTGCCGCGCCGCCAGCGCGGAGCGTGAACGGGTTCGGCTCGAATTTCTGTCACCACGTGTACCGAGGCTGCATGCCAACACCCCTGAAGGTCTTGTCGGTTTTTGCGTGGCTCACCGTAGCTGCTTGTGGAGGCAGTGGTGGGTTGCCTGCACAGGCAACACAGCCATCGCCCACGACGACTGCTAGGGCCACCTCGTTGCCCAGCGCTAGCGCCACGTTCACGCCCACTACGCCCGCAGCCACACCGACTCCCACCGCAGCAACGCTAGCTCCGGCGTCGCCCACCGGCACTCCCACGCGCACCCGCCGGGCGACGGATACACCGACACAGACCCCCACGCCTGGCTTTTGGGACCCCCTGGAGGCGCCGCCCGTAATGAACATCATCAAAGATGGGCCGGACGCAGGCAAGTCCGTGATCACCGACCTCGCAACCGGCACGAGCCGTTTTGCCACCGGTCTTTTCCCTTGTTTTCCCACGCTCACCCGCGACTTTATCTACAGAGACAACTGTTCCACTTTCAGTGAAATCCTGCAGGTGGACCCCAACACGGGAGCGGTAGTCAAGCGCCAGCGGTCGCCCATACAGACCAAGGCCATGGTGGCCAGCCCGGACGAGCGGTGGTTGGTGGTTGCTTGGCAGGATTGCCCCAGCCTGAGTTGCAATTTCCCGTCCGACATCGACGTCTATCGCATACCGGAGTTCGAGTGGGATAGTGGCTTCGGGGTGCAGGGAACGGTGTGTCACATGCTTTTCGTGGGCCAAACGCTGCTGATCGTCTCCGAACCACCGGACGAGCGTAGCTGGAGAAGGGAAGATGGAAGAGCTTTCGTGATCACTCTGGTTCGGCCGACCGACGAAGCGCCCGCGCACCGGTGGCCGAGAGTGGAGCGCATCATCCGCGGTGATCTGCGCTATTTGTTCATCCGCGGCCTGGGATGGATCCAGGCCTTCGGGCAATGCCGCGACCCCGTCAGGGATTAGGCCACACACCTCTCCAGGGAGGGTGGTGCTATGCAAGGTACCGCACTAATGTCGGACATCGCCTCCACAAAGGAGTTCACCTGTGGGGCAATCGGTTTTCGGGGGATTGGCACGCAGCCTTGTGGCTCAGGGGTGTGGTAGCCTTGGGTTGCCTTTGCGCCATGCTAGTGGCGACCAACTCCAGCGCTCGTGTGTTCGCTCCCGATGCAACCTTGCGGGTGGATTACGGGGGTGTTTTCCCGCTGCCACGGCCAAACGGCCCGGCTGCCCCCCCCCCACACGAGCTGGTAGCGTGACTGGCCCACTGCCAGACCTCGGGTGCGAGGTGTTTCCTCCCCTCGGCTCGCAGCACTGCCCGACAGCTACGCCGAGCATCACGCCTCACCCAGGATGCCCCCAGGAATGCGTGATCGGGGGCGACGACTATATTCGGCTCTGCAACCTGGTCGTATTCGACCAAACCACCACCGTGCCGCCGCACCTCCTGGAGTTCGAACTCGCTCTGGATGTTTTCCCTGAGTGGAAAAGCTGGTTCGATAGTGATCTGCAGCGGCTCATCAACTACCTCGCTGGCACCTTCGAAGCGGTCAACGCGATTTTGATGAGGGACGCAGGGGTCCGCGTGAAAATTACCCACGTGCAAGTGTGGGACATCGAAGAGCCGCTGCTCCCTGATGCCGACTACCTTACACGCTTGGTACATACGTGGAACACGCTTTGGCCTTGCTTTGCGCGGACCGATGGAGGAAGTTGCGTGAAGCGCGACGGTGTTCTCGGCATCGTGTACGCGGGTGGAATGGGTGGAGGGACATTGGGAGGGCGCTGCGCCACCGACGCCTACGGGGTTGCACTGGTCGCACCCATCGACGACTTCACCCGTGCGAGCCCAGGTTCGCCGTGGTACCTGGATGGGCCTGACCCGATGCATCAGTTACACACGATTGCCCACGAGACCACGCATTTGCTCGGGGTGGCCCACGGCAACGCGATATGCGACTGGAGCGGCGAGCCCATTTACGACTGCGACCAAGATTGGCCGAATTGGGATCCCGGCTGCTGCTCGCCTCCGTGCCGCCAGGACGCTTTCTGCGCCCCGGAGTGTCCGCCGACCCACCAAGGCACACTGCAAAGCTTCTGCCCCGTGTGCTGCCCCGGGAGCTGCGAACAATGCGGCCCCCGCCCATTTTGGGAGAGCCTGCGCTTGCACCCGCGCGAGGCGCGGCGCATCCGCACGCAATTGGTGAATTCGCCGCCCGGGTGCACACAGGTGGGGGAGGAAATTCCAGATTGCAGTAGCGCGGGCATACCTGACACCGACGGCGACGGTCTCGGCGATCCCTGCGACAACTGCCCCCAGGTCAGCAACCTCCGCCAGCAAGACTCGGATGGCGTGGTGCTGAACTGGTGCGACCATTTGTAGGGGCGACCCTTGTGGTCGCCCGCGGTCGCACCGGCATCACGGGCAGGCACGCGGCCTGCCCCTACGTTTCGTATCTTGACCTTTGATCGGCGGCGGGGGGTAAAAGGACCAATGCTCTCGTCCGCAACACCGAACCAACGGAGCGGGGCGAGAGCGAGGAGGCGCCATGGATCAGCGGCAGGGCACACGGGCGAGAAAGGTACCGCGCATCGCGCGACAACAGGTGAATATCTGTCCATCCTCGGTCCGGGGCTGTCACGGTGAGTTCCGCTCGCGCACGCCAGCGGTGGCACGAAAGCCAGGGCGGGCCGACGGCGCAGGTGCGGTGCGGAAAGATCTCGCGCGACGCGCTCTTCCTGTGACCCTGCTCGCCGGCGCGATTTTCGCCGTGATGGCTTCGGTGCCTGCCCGGCTGAGGGCTCAGGTGGTGCTTTCCCTGCTAGGCGAGGATGTCATCATCACCCACCTCGACCGCGGCGAGAGCCAAAGGGTTCGCGTGGGCGACGGCGTGCAGAAAGCGCTGGCGGTGGTGGCCAATGGGGCGCACGCGTACGTGCTTGTTGGCGAGGATGCGGAGGTGGGCGGAAGCGAGATCGCGCGCATCGATTGGCGCTCGGCCCGGGAGCGCGAGCGCCTGCGGGTTCCGTGTTGTGCATCGGTGCTGGCGGTCACGGAGGACGATCGTTGGCTGGCAGCGGGCGGTGAGGGGCCCGAGCGCGGGCGGGTGTACGTGTTCGACCTGGGAACGGCTTCCAGGGCTGCGCGGACGATCGAAGTTTCCGGGCGCGTGGTCAGGGAGATTCTGGCTGACGGGGCGCGTTTCGTCGCGGCCAGCGGGGAGCCCTTACGGCTGCCCTTACTTACGCGGATGTTCGTGACCATGATTGACTCTGCTGCGGTGGTGGCAGAGGACGAAATCGCGGGCGGGTTGAGCTTACGTTGGAGTTATGTGGCTTCACGACAGGTAGTTGTATGGACGGATGAGAGCGACAATTTGGTGATTACCCATCTCGGTGGTTTAGGGCGCCACCTGGTGGACATCCAGCCGCGGTTTGGAGACTTGCGTGGAGCTCTCGCCAACTCAGCCTCGGCGTACGCAAGTTTTTTCCCCAGCGGAAAAGTGATCCGAGTGGACCTGCAGAGTGCCCAGCAAGTTGATTTCGACATGTTTATGGTAGCGGGGGAATTCCTCGTGGCGGTAACCCAAGATGACCATCAGCTTCTCACGATCTGGGTAGAGCCGGAGAGGGGGTTTATGCTGAGAAGTTACCGAATCCCGCCTCCGGGTGGTTCTCCTCTCCTTAGAGGGCAAGCTAGCTGGCAAGAAGGATTGCCCCTGGATACTCGGATCGTGGGTTCACAGGTGGTTGTTGCAAGCGTCGAGGCATCCCCCGTTCCTGACGAGTTCGTGCTGAGCATCTGGGATCTAGTTCCCGAGGAGGGGAGTATCGATTTCGTCGGAGAGTATCGCATCCTTGGCCGACTTCCACTCGGGCGGATCGTCGAGCCGCAGGGTTTCGTGTACCTCGGTCTCACGCCGCAGAGTAGCGCCACCCCCTCCCCCACACCCACGCCGCGCGGTGCCGGGGACGACGGGTGTCGCGTCCGCGCAACTTCTTCTTCTGGGTTGCCCTGGCTCGGGCTTGCCGTGCTGCTGTTTGCGGCGTGGCGCCGGCGTCGTGTGTCGCTGGTGGCGATCGTACTCATGCTCGCCACTGCAGCGCCGGCCACTGCCAGGGTGATCGATGGCGGGGCGACGATGCGCATAGACCTCGGGCCCATTCAGCCCGCGCCGCAGCCAACCGGCCCCGCAGCGGCACGGCCAGTCGCACCCGGTTCGGGAGGGGGCGGCAGCAGCAGCATCGAGCACGACCAGATGAACCTGGCCGAGAGCTTCGAATCGCTGAGCGCACCGGCGGTGACCTACGAGGTGGACATCGCCCTCGATGTGCAATCCAACTGGCGCGGGTGGTTCGATGACGACGTGCAGTTGCTGATCAACTACCTCGCCGGTGCCTTCGAGCTGAGCAATGGGGTGCTGCTTCGGGACGCAGGTGTGAAGGTCACGATCGTCCACACGCACGTGTGGAGGAATCGCGACAGGCGAGATCGGCCCGACCCAGACATTCGGAACGCGCTGGCGGTACTGCGGTTCGACGGAGGGAACGGCGGACATGGCACGCGTGGGGGGTACGTGCAGAACGAGCCACTACGCCTGGGTGACTTGGGCTCCCTGGAACGATCTTTCAGTCGGAGACCTCTATGTAACGAGAGGGGATAAGATGCACTCGATGTTTGCGCTCGGTGACGAGTTGACGCACGTCTTGGGCGTCAATCACGGAGACCAGTACGCCCCCATCTGGGAGCGCACGCAGGGCTGTGCCCCGGGTCATTTCGGGACGTTACAGAGTTTCTGCGTCGAGTGCTGCGGCACGCCTTGTGATTGCCCGCGGCCTGTACCGGCGCGGCCGTTTGTAGGGGCGACCCTTCTGGTTGCCCAGGGCCGGCAAGGATGCCGGCGCTCCCAGGGGGCGCTACGGGACACCCACGTTGGGAAACACCCCGCACACGGGTGGCGACGGCGTTGCAACGAGAGGGGGCTTTTGTGAAGGGAGAGCTAGTGTCCATTCGAAGCATGCTGCGAACTCGGAGACAGCCCTCCCTTCAGCGAGCGGGCACTGTGCTGGCGGATAAGCCGTGCTCTGTGGGCGGCGGGTGCGTGCGAGCGCCCTTTAGGGCGCGGGATCGAACAAGCGCAAGCCGCGCTGCCGCGTCGCCGCCAATTTGGCCAAAAACTCAGCGCGAGGAATCGCGCGCGCGCCGAGCCGCGCCATGTGCGGGGTAATCATTTGGATGTCCATCCAATCCAGCCCGCGGCTGGCCAGATGATCGATCAAGAACAGCAGCGCCAACTTCGACGCGTTCGGTTCCCGGTAAAACATGCTCTCACCGGCAAACGCCCCGTCCACATCCACGCCATACAGGCCGCCCACCAGGACACCATCCCTCCAAGCCTCCACGCTGTGCGCCACGCCCATTTCGTGCAGGCGAACGTACGTCCGTATCACTTCCGGCGTAATCCAGGTGCCCACTTGCTGCGGGCGGGGGGTTTCCGCACAGGCACGAATTACCGCTGCAAACGCGCGATCGATGGTAAATTCCAGCCTGCAGCGCCGGCGCGCCTGACGCAAACTCCGCGGAATATGCAATCGGTCGAACTCCAGCACGCCGCGCTCGTTGGGCGAAAACCACAACATCGGCAAGCCGGGGACCGGCCATGGAAAGACGCCCTCCCGATACGCGCGCAACACCGTCTTCGGGTCGAGCCGGCCGCCAATGGCGACGAGCCCGTCACTATCTTCATCTACCGTCGTGGGAAACCACTGCAGTCGCGGCATACGACACTTCGTCCGGCAAACGGTGCCCAACTTTTTTCCGCCCGAGTATAACGCATCCCCGAGGTCTCGGGCACTCACACGCTCACGTGGCCCCGAATCACGTAATGGCGCAGCGCCGGCACGCGCGCGGCAATAATCGCCACCACCACGAGGCAACCCACTCCGCCACTGACGACGGAAAACGTCGGCGAAGTCAGCGCCGCCACAAAGCCGGACTCGACCGCGCCTAGCTGGTTGGACGCGTTGATGAACATGAAGTTGATGGCGCTCACTCTCCCGCGCAAACGGTCCGGCGTGTTCAACTGAATGATCGTGCTGCGCATGATGACGCTGATTTGGTCGGCCATACCGGCCAGCATGTAAGCGGCCACCGAGAGTGGAAACCAACGCGACAAACCGAACACGATGGTGGCCACGCCAAACACCACAACGGCCCCGAGCAGTGTCATCCCGGCGCGCCGAATGGGAGGCAGGAGCATGAGCACGAGCGAAGTCGTCAGCGCCCCTGCTTCGAGAGAGGCAGATAAAATGCCGTAACCGCGGGCACCCACCTTCAAGATCTCGTTGGCGTACACGGGCAACAGCGCCGCGGCCCCGCCGAAAATCACCGCCAGCATGTCGAGCAGCATGCAGCCCCACACCACGGGCCGACTCGACACAAATTGCACTCCCTGCACCATTTCCCTCCAGCCCACAGCCCGTCCGGCTCCCTGCGGCCAACTCGGTCGCACGCGCGTGAGCGACACGATGGCTACAACCAAAAATGCGGCAACTGCTCCGTACGCCGCCGAGATACCCGCCGACGCGATCACCATACCGCTGAGCGCGGGACCCGTTGCAAACGCCAACGCTTGCACGGTAGACGCCAGCGTGACCGCCCGAGGAAAGTCGGCTGGCGGCACCAAGTTCGGCAAAATCGAGGCGCGCGCGGGGTTGTCGAACGCAGCCGCCGCGGCCATGGCAAACACAACGCTGTACAGAAGGATCAAAGTCACACCCTCGCGTGCGGTCAGCCAAGCCAACAACAACGCACCCGCAGTCGGTACGCACTGCGCGAGCATGACGATGCGGCGCCGTTCGTAACGGTCGGCCACGACACCGCCCACCAACAGCAAAGAAAACGCGGGCACGAATTGCACCAGCCCAATGAGCCCCAGGTAAAAGGGCGAGCGCGACAACTCGAACACATGCCACGCCACGGTGGCGCGCATCAAGGTGAGCGAAGTCGCCGCACAAAAGCGGCTGAGAAGATAGGCCCACACGTCGGGCGGGAAGCGCGAAGTCATGAACGCCCACGGCTACTCAGGGGCCGGCGGCCGCGCAAGGGCAGGTACCGCCCGCTAGCGTAAAAGAGTCCGCTTCAAGCCTCGTTCAATCCCAGGGATTCGCCACGTGGCAGGGTCGGCCGGTCTTGGCGATGTAGTCCTGATGATAGTCCTCTGCCGGCCAGAACTGCTTGGCGGGCTCGACCAGCGTGACGATCTTTCTTCCGCCGTATCGCCCGCTCTCCTCAAGTTCGCGGATGTATGCTTCCGCCTCGCGCTTCTGCTCTTCGTTGACGTACCAAATGCCCGACCGGTACTGCTCGCCAACGTCCGGACCTTGCCGATTCCACTGCGTCGGGTCGTGCATCCGGAAAAACGCCTCGAGCAAGCGACGATAAGTGATGCGGCGGGGATCGTACACGACCTTGACGGTTTCCGCGTGACCCGTCGCGCCCGAGCACACTTGCTCGTACGTGGGTCGCTCCACGTGCCCTTGCATGTATCCGGACACGGCATCGATCACCCCCGGACCTTGCTGGAAGTAGTGCTCGATGCCCCAAAAACAGCCACCCGCGAAGTACGCCACTTCGGCACGCACCGGCTGACTTTCTGGCGGTAGCGGCTCGCCCTCGCGCACGAATTTGAGCGACACCGAGTTCACGCAATGCCGCTGGCGAGTGGGAGGCGGACCATCATCGAACACATGTCCCAAATGCGCCCCGCAGCGGGCGCACACGATTTCGGTGCGCACCATGCCATGGGAGAGATCGGGCCGGCGCGCCACGTGCGCGGGATCGAACTCGCGATAAAACGAGGGCCAGCCACTGCCGGAATGGAACTTGTGCTCGCTTTTGTAGAGCGGAAGGCCGCACACTGCGCACACGTACAACCCTGGCTCTTCGTGGTCCACGAACCGGCCGCAAAATGGCGGCTCGGTGCCCGCACGCTGCGTCACGCGAAATGTTTCGGGATCGAGCTGCGAGGCTAGCCGCTCCACTTCCTCACGCGATAACGGAGTGATGTCGTACAGGGATTTCGAATACCTCGGCCGCATCGCTTCTTGCACCGCTCCTTTCTGTGAACCGGCTCGCGCTCCCACACCGCTTTGGCAAGCGAGCCACATCGCGCTCCACCATACTATGCACGCACGAGCTTTCCAGGTCACAAGCAATCCGGAACCGTCAGTTTGCCACACCCGCACCGCGATTGCACGGCCCCCGGTGCGCTTGCAGCTCGGGCCGGTGGTGATAAAGGACAGCCCTCGCGCTCCCCGCGCTGCCGCTTGGTTGAAGCGTTCGGCGGGACGCAACGTCTGTGCGCGCGTTGTTTTCTTGGCGGCGGGCGACCGCCGTTTCGTCAAAGGAGCAGGAGGATCGGAACAGGGATGGAAGCAGGAACGAGCATGTTGCAAGAACAACTTCGCCAAGAAGCCGCGCAGCTCTTCCGCGTGCGCGAGGAAATCGGCCGTGTCATTGTCGGCCAGCGTTACCTCGTGGATCGGCTCCTGATCGGCCTTCTCGCCAACGGACACGTACTGCTCGAAGGTGTGCCCGGACTCGCCAAAACTTTGTCCATCAAAACCTTGGCCCGCACGATCGATGCGAGCTTCCAGCGCGTGCAATTCACGCCGGACTTACTGCCGGCCGACCTGATCGGCACGCTCGTGTATCAGCCCAATACCGGCACGTTCACGACCAAAAAGGGACCCATTTTCGCTCACGTCGTATTGGCCGACGAAATCAACCGCGCACCGGCCAAGGTGCAAAGCGCCTTACTCGAGGCCATGCAGGAGCGGCAAGTGACCATCGGCGAGGAAACTCACCCCTTGCCGGATCCGTTTCTCGTGCTCGCCACCCAAAACCCGATCGAGCAAGAAGGCACTTACCCGTTGCCCGAAGCGCAAGTGGATCGCTTCATGCTCAAGCTCACGATCCAGTACCCGAGCAAGGCGGAAGAGCGGCAAATCCTCGACCGCATGGCCTCCACCCTACCCCCACCCGAACCTACCCGCGTTTTGTCCACCGCCGACATCGTGCGGCTGCGCCAGCTCGTGGACCAGGTGTACGTAGACGACAAGATCAAGGACTACATCGTGGACCTCGTGTTCGCCACGCGCGAACCGAAAACGTACAAGCTCGACCTCGACCGCTGGATCCAGTACGGAGCCTCGCCACGTGCAACCTTGTATCTCACACTGGCGGCCAAGGCGCACGCGCTCCTGCAAGGACGCAGCTACGTCACGCCGCAGGACGTCAAGTCCCTCGCCCCCGACGTACTGCGGCACCGGGTGATCGTATCGTACGAAGCAGAGGCCGAAGACATCACGCCGGACGAAGTCGTGCGCCGCGTGCTCGACGGCGTGCCCGTGCCCTAATGTGCCGCACTCCCGCACTCGGTCGGCCAGGAGCTCGCTGAACCGCGGTCTCATCCACCATGCTAACCACCGAGCAACTCCGGGCGATCCGCAAGATCCAAATTCACACCAACCACCTGGTGAGCGACTTTTTTGCCGGCGCGTACCACAGTGTGTTCAAAGGCCGCGGCATCGAGTTCGCCGAAGTGCGCCCGTACATCGTCGGCGACGACGTGCGCACGATCGACTGGAACGTCACGGCTCGCACGGGCACGCCCCACGTGAAACGCTTCGTCGAGGAACGCGAGCTGGCGGTCATGCTGGTGGTGGACGTCAGCGCCTCTACCCGCTTTGGTTCGGTGCGACAATTGAAAAGCGAACTCGCTGCGGAGCTCGCTGCGCTGTTTGCCTTTTCGGCCATCCGCAACAACGACAAGGTGGGTTTGATTTTGTTCAGCGAGCGCATCGAGCACTCCCTGCGCCCGAAAAAGGGTACGCGACATGTGCTGCGGGTGGTGCGCGACGTGCTGTCGTTCGTTCCCCACGGTCGGGGCACGAACCTCGCTGCGGCCATGGAACATCTCGTGCACGTGCACAAGCGGCGCGCGGTCGTGTTTGTCCTCTCCGATTTCCTCGACGCAGGCGGCTTTGCGGCCCTGAAACTGGCGCGGCAGCGTCACGACGTCATTGCCATCGTACTCGACGATCCGCGCGACTTCGAGCTACCGCCCGTCGGCCTGGTTCGGCTGGCCGATCCGGAAACCGGCCGGACGCTCGTCGTCGACACATCGCACCCAGAGGTGCGCCGGCGGTTTGCCGAAAGCGCGGCCTCCTTCGCCGCCGAACGCCTGCGCCGCCTGAAGTCCTGCGACATCGACACGATTGTCGTGCCCACCGACCGCCCCTACGTACCGGCGCTGGTACGTTTCTTCCGCACCCGCGAGAAACGCCGATGACGACTTGTCGGTTCGATAGATTCCTCTTGGTTTCCCTACTGGCGGCGGGCTTCCTGCTGTGGGCTCGCGGCCCCAGCGCGAGGGCCGAAACCACGCCCGGCAGTTCGCTCGCACAAACGCAATCGCCGCCCGCTGCAACTGCCGCACCGCCGGCACCGGACGTCGCCGTACGCGCCCATGCCGAACCCGCACGGGTCACCATTGGCGACCGCTTGCGTTACACCGTCGAGGTCGAGGCCCCCGCCAATGCCAAGATCACAGTGCCCGTGCTTGCCGAGCGGATCGGCGCGTTCGAGATCGTGGATTTCGGGCCAATCCCCACGGAAACGAAATCCGATCGGATTCGCCTCGGGTATTGGTACACGCTCACCACGTTCGACACTGGCCGGTACGTCTTGCCTGCACCAACCGTGCAGGTCGGCGAGGGCAACGATCTCCGCTCGGTCGAAGGCAACGAAGTGACCGTGGAAGTGGAGAGCGTGCTTCCGAAGGAGCACGGTGCCACCGACATCCGCGACATCAAGCCTCTGGTGGAACCACCGCCCGACTGGCGCCCCTTGTATCTGGGATCGGCCGCCCTGGCGGTTTTGCTGGCCGTCGCCGGCGGGCTGTGGGTTCTCTTCAACCGGCCCAAGCGTGGTTACACGGTGGCGCCGCCACCTCCGCACGAAGTAGCGCTTCGCGCTCTCGACCGCTTGTGGGCGCGACGCGACCTGCAAGAAGGCCGCTTCGAGCCCTACTACGTGGAGCTGAGCGCCATTGTGCGCAAATACGTAGAAGATCGCTTCGAAATTCGGGCCCCGGAAATGACCACCGAGGAGTTTCTCGCGGCTGCCGGCAACGACGAGCGCCTGGCGCGACCCCACCGGGCCCTGCTTGCCGAGTTTTTGCAGCAGGCAGACTTGGTCAAATTCGCTCGCGCCATACCGGCGCTCAGTGACGCCGAGGCCGCGTACCGCAGCGCGCGCCGCTTCGTGCAGGAAACCCAAATTACGCCGGCGCGCCCAGAGGGTACTCGCCATGCGGCTTGAGCATCCGTGGGTGCTGCTGGCGCTGGCGTTGCTGCCTTTCCTCGTTCTGTGGTGGAACCGCCGTGCGGACCCAGCGGCGGCGCCGCTGCCGTTTTTCGAGCGGCTGCCTGCAGCGCCGGCCGGCCGCAGCCGCTGGCGCTGGCTTCTATCTGTGTTGCGGGCCCTCTCCTTGGCCGCGCTGATCGTGGCCATGAGCCGGCCACAATATGGAAACGCGGAAGGCGAAATGCGGGGCGAAGGTATTGATATCGTGCTGGCCGTGGACATTTCGGGCAGCATGCTGGCCGAAGACTTCACCAAGCCCTCGGGGGAACGGGCGAACCGGCTCGAGGTCGTCAAGGATGTGGTGCGCGAGTTCGTCGCCCGCCGCCGCAACGATCGCATTGGCCTGGTCGTTTTCGCCGGGCGCCCTTACACCCAGTGTCCGCTCACACTCGACCACGGCTGGTTGCTCCGCAATCTCGAACGAGTGCAAATTGGGATGATCGAAGACGGTACGGCAATCGGCTCGGCACTGGCTACGGCAGGAGCCCGGCTCGAAGCGTCGGACGCAAAAAGCAAAGTCATTGTGCTGCTCACCGACGGGCAAAACAACGCCGGCAAGGTGTCCCCGAAAACCGCCGCCGAAGCTCTCGCCCAACTAGGCATACGCGTGTACACCATCGGCGCCGGCACGCGCGGACTGGCACCGTTTCCGGCGCGGGATGTCTTCGGCAATCGCGTGTATCGCCCCATGCCGGTGGACATTGACGAGACGACCCTCCAGGAGGTCGCTCGCGTCACCGGCGGGCAGTATTTCCGGGCCACCGACACAGCGAGCCTGCGGCAGGTGTACGCCGAAATCGACCGCATGGAACGTACGGAATTTCGCTCCCCGCGCTACTTTGCATACGATGAAGCCTATCCTTGGTTTATCGCGTTGGCGTTGTTTCTCTACGCAACCGAATTCGCGCTGCGCCACACTTGGCTGAGGGTGTTGCCATGATCGCGTGGTACAAACCGGCCTTACTAGCTTTGCTGATCTTCGTCCCGCTCCTGCTCGTGCTCCACATGGCCGCCGAGCGCTGGCGGCGCGAGGCCCGCGCCCGTTTCGCGTCGGCCACACTGTGGGCCAAGTTCGCACCCGAGCTTGCCCGCGACCGCGGCCACCGGCAGTGGTGGCTTTCGGCTGCAACAGTCACGCTTCTCGCCTTGGCGGCAGCAGGTCCCCAGTGGGGATTTCGCTGGCAAGAAGTGCGCGGACAGGGCATTGACCTCGTCATCGCGCTCGACACTTCGCGCAGCATGTTGGCCGAGGACGTCAAGCCCAACCGCTTGGCGCGGGCCAAGCTCGAAGTGGAAGACTTGGTCAAAAAACTCCGCGGCGATCGCGTGGCCCTCGTCGCGTTTGCCGGCACGGCATTTACGCAATGTCCACTCACTCTCGACTACAATGCTTTCCTCGAATCGCTGCGCGCCACCGAAGTGGGCATCGTTCCCCGTGGAGGCACTTCTCTGGCCGCCGCGATCCGAACCGCTGTCGAAGCGTTCGAAGGCCACGAGGGGCAATATCGCGCACTCGTGCTCGTTACCGACGGGGAGGACCACGAGGGCGGCGTGGACGAAGCGATCGAGGCCGCTGCAAGCGCGGGCGTGCGCGTGTACACCATTGGCGTGGGGTCGACCGAGGGCGAACTCGTACCCGATCCGGAGAAACGCTCGGGAGGATTTCTCAAGGACCGGCGTGGACAGGTCGTCAAGTCCCGGCTCGACGAAGCCACACTCCAGAAGATTGCCGACAAAACCCAAGGCACTTATGTGCGCGGTTCGACGAGCGATCTCGGTTTGGTGCGTCTCTACGAAGAGCAGCTTGCCAAACTGGACAAACGCGAACGAAAAAGCACCCTGGAAAAACGCCTGGAGCATCGGTTCTTGTGGCCGTTGTTGCCCGCTTGGCTGCTGCTTGCGGTCGAGCCCCTATGGCTCGGCCGCAAGGCCAGAACCACGCCTTGGAGGGAGAACTTGCCATGATTCTCTCGGCGATTCTCTTGACCTTGTTGTTCTGGGCCAGCTCTTGGCTCTCGCCCCAACACCAGCCACTCCGGGAGGCCCAACGCTTGCTGTCCGAAGGCAAGCCCGAAGCGGCAGTGCAGACGTTGGGGCAAGCCCTTGCCGACAACCCTGATTCTCCGGTCGTCGCCTACAACCTCGGCAATGCCCAATATCGGGCGAAGCAATACGAGGCCGCAGTGCAAGCTTACCGCCGAGTGCACCCCGAAAAATCCGGCAACGCGCTCGGCGCCCAGGCGGCATACAACAGCGGCAATGCCCTCTTCCGCATCGCCGAGGGCCTGGAACAGGAACGGCCGCAAGACTCGCTGGCGAAATACGCAGAGGCCCTGGTGGAATACCGGCGCGCGCTCGCGCTCGCGCCGGGAGATGCGGACGCAAAATTCAACTACGAGTACACGGCCCGCAAAATGGACGAGTTGCGCAAGCGCCTGGAAGAAATGGCGAAACAACAACCGACACCGGAATCCCAAAACCAAAGTCCATCCCCGACTCCGGCCCCGGAACAGTCGGCCGAATCGCCGCCGACGCCTCAGAGCCCAGCGCCAGAGTCCGGCAACGAGCCACAAGACCGAGCCGAATCGGCAGCGAACGACGGTGCCGATCGCGAACCGCCGAACCAAAGCACAGAGCAGCGCGAGCCGGAAGCGGCCGCAGCCGAACCCCAAGACCAAAACGAGGCGGGCAGCGACGCTGCCGGCGCGGGCGCAGAAGAGCCGAGTGCCGGGGACTCGTCCGAAGGATCCGCGACGGCCGAGGCCGCCGCTGCCGGCGCCTCCGAACCGCGCGACCGCAAGGAGGCACGCGCACTGATCGACACCGCGCGCCAGGAAGAGCTGAGCCCGGGTGAATTTTGGCGGCAGCAACAGCGCGGCGTCGTGGCCGAGCCGTTGCAAGACTGGTGAGGAACGTTGCCCATGGTATCCGCCCAGACGCACGCCGCCCCAGCGCCTTCCCCGTGGCTGCCGGTACTCGTTGCGCTCGCCCTGCTCCACCTTGGGCCCGCCGCCAGCACAGCGGCCGCGGCCGCCGAAATCGCGGCGCGCGCACAGTTGGAGCCGCAGCGCGTACGCGCAGGCGAGGCCGCGCTGCTCACGATCGAAATTTCCGGGTCGCAGGACGCCGCGCCGCCATCCATATCGCTTCCCGATGGGGTGAGCGCCGAGTACATCGGGCCGGCCACCCAGGTCACGATTGTCAACGGGCGCATTCAGGCTTCGGTGCAACACCGGTACAGCGTCGCAGCAAAAACGCCGGGCACGTATCGCCTCGGCCCATTTACGGTGTTTCACGGGGGGCAACGCTATGAAACCAACGCCGTGACGCTGGAAGTCGCCCGCGGCGGCCAGGGTGGCGGATCGGTTGCGGGCGAGGCCTTGCGTTTGATCGTGCGGGTTCCGCGCACGCACGTGTACTTGCGCGAAAAGGTGCCCGTGGATGTTCTCGTGTATGTCGGCGCCGTGCGCGTCGGGGACTTGCAATACCCGACACTCACCGCCGACGGCTGCGCGGTGGAGCGATTTCAAGAGCCGACGCAGTACCAGGAACAAGAGGGCAACGTGACCTACACAGTGGTGCGCTTTTCCTCGTCGCTCACGCCGCTGCGCAGCGGCAAGATCGTGCTCGGCCCGGCCACCGCGCAACTCAATGTGTACGAGCGGCGGCGCGGAGGATTTTTCGACGATCCGTTCTTTTCCTTTCGGCGGCCGGTCACTTTGGAAAGCGAGGCGGTGGAGCTGAGCGTGGAGCCGTTGCCCGAGCAAGGGCGGCCGCGAAACTTTTCCGGGGCGGTCGGGCGATTTTCCTTGCAAGTGGAAGCGTCCCCATTGGAGCTCAATGTCGGCGATCCGCTCACGTTGCGCATCGTGTTGCGCGGCCAGGGTAACCTCGATGGTGTGGCTCCACCGGCACTGAGCGGCTCGCCCCAGTGGCGGGTGTACGAACCGCATCCAGTGGCCGGCGCTCCGGGCGAGTTCGTCTTCGAACAAGTGGCAGTGCCCACTCGGCCGCTCGACTCGGTGCCGCCGATCGAGTTCAGCTACTTCGACCCCGAGCTCGGGCGCTACCAAATCGAACGCAGCGCTCCCGTTGCCATCGTTGTGCGCGGGGGTTCGCAAAGCCCGGCAGTCATTGCCGCGCAACCCACCCCCGCACAGGAAGACGCGCTCGGCCGAGACATCGTATATTTGAAGGAGCATCCGGGACGCTGGGTTCCCGTCCGGCAGCGCGTGTCGTTCGCCTTCGTGGCGGCTCATGGCGGGCTACTGCTCTTGCCGGTCGCCGCATATTTCGCGGACCGCCATCGGCGCCGGCGAGAAGACCGGGCCATCGCGCAACGACACGCAGCGGCCCGCCTGGCCGCACGCGCCGCACGCGAATGCGGCGAGGCAGTTCGGCAAGGTGAAGCCGCTCGTTTTTACGATCTCGCGGCCCAGTATTTGCGCGAGTATTTGACCCTGCGTTTCCAGTTGCCCCCAGGCCGACTCGCTCCGGAAACGCTGGAGCAGCTTCCCCTCGATGGGGAAACGCGAGCAGCAGCCGCGAACTTACTGCAGGCTTGTGAGGCGGCGCGTTTCGGCCGGCAGGTGGTCGACGCGGAACTTGCCGCGCACTACGCCCTGTTCGAGCGCGTGTTGCAAGCGGCCGAGCGTTCCGGCCGCGCCCAGCGGATCTGGCGACTGTGGGCCTTGGCGTTGCTGCTGCCGCCACTGGCGGGAGCCGCCCGCGGCGCCACGCCGGACGAGTTATTTTATCGCGGCAATTCGGCCTACGCCGATCGAGACTACGCGGCAGCCATTGCCGCCTACGAAGGCGCAATCGCCCAAGGAGTCGCCTCGGCGAATTTGTTTTTCAATCTGGGCAACGCCTACTTCAAAGCCGGGCATCTGGGCAAAGCCATTCTCAACTACGAGCGAGCGCGCTGGCTGGCGCCACGCGATGCGGACGTGCTCGCCAACCTGGAATTTGCCCGTGCCCAAGCCCACAGCCCTGCCTGCACGCCGCAGTGGTGGGAGCATTTGCTGTGGCCGCTGGCCTCGCGGTTGTCGCCGATGGCGTTGTGGTCAGTGGTGTCGTCGCTGTACGCGGCCGTGCTGGTCGCGGGATCGCTCGCCATTCTCCACCGGAACTGGCGCCCGCGCTGGGGCATCGCGGCGGTAGCGTTCGCGGCGGCGCTCGCGTTCACGGGCGCGAATCTTTTCTGGCGAGAATTTTTCCGGCCCTGGGGTACCTACGCTGTCACACTGCAAACAGTGGCGGTACGGTTCGCCCCGGAGAGCACGGCGACGGAACATTTTCGGCTTCCTGCCGGAGCGCCCGTACGGATCCGCGAGCGGCGCGGCGATTGGGCGCTAGTACAGCGCTGCGACGGCCGGCGCGGCTGGGTGCCGGCCGTAAACGTGGAAGCCCTCGATCCATCGGTTCCGGAAGTGAAGGCAGAAGGAGCCGCTTCCTGAGCCGGTCCTCCGTTCCGAGGCTCTCGCACCAGCCGCTGCGCCCGCCCGTACGGACAACCCGTGCGGTTGCCCCTACGCCCTTTAGAATCGTCGCCCGCCCCTGCACGTTGTCGGGGCGCACGGCCGCGCGCCCCGACAGACACAATCGCGGGTGGCGCGTGGTACGCGGGCAACGCCTCGGGCGACCACAAGGGTCGCCCCTACAATTTGCCGGAGAGGGGACCTTTTGCGGCTCGAGGTGTGTGCTTTTAAGGTTCAGTCTTGACAAACGTCGTCCACTCTTCGTATGGTCGGCGCCACGCGCAGCAGAGGTTTTGGGTCGTGACGCCGCTGCCTGGGCTGCGGGGGCGCGGCAAGAAAACACAGTGCATGGGAGGGAACCCGATGAGGAAAATTGCCATCGTTGCAGCGGGTGCGATGTGGCTACTGGGCGCAAGCGCCAGCTATGCGGCCATAGAAAGGTGCCAGAAACGCATCCAAAGCGAGGGCGCGAAGCTGCAAAAGTTCGTGTACAGCGCCTTACAGAAATGTGCCGACGCCATCCGCAAGGAGAAGGCCCTCGGCGCCGTCAAGGGCGGCACGGACTGCAGCCCGGGCAAAGCCTGTCTGCCCAACGCGGCCAAGTTTTGCGAAAGGCAACTGGCCACGGTGTATGACGCGGCCAATGCCAAGCCCGACAAGTCGAAGTTCGAGCTCTTCCGGGCAGCGCTGGAAAAGTCCAGTTTCACGAACGAGTGCACCGATTCCGACTTGCGCTTGCTCGAGGGCATGAACCACCAGTTGTCGGGTGGCGGAAACGGCGTGAACTTGGCGACGGCGCCACCGCTCTCGGGAACTTGCGATTTCAATAGCGACGGCAAGGGCGATACGAACTGCCGGCTGAAGTTCCTGACAGATTGGCTCATGTTCGCCATCGAGGATGCCGCCGTCAAGCAACTCATGGCGCAAACCCCGGATCTGCTGGCCTTGTTGAAAGACGCCATCGAGGCGACGTCGGCGAACCCGGCCAAGCCGATGACGGATTGCAGCGGGACGCCGGCGATGGGGGAGGAATACCGGCCCAATCTCTGCCGCTTTGGCGTGCAGTGTTACACAGCCGTATGCAATCTGGACAGCTCGAGCAATGCCAGCTTGCAGGTGCCGGGGTTATTCCCGCTCCCGCCGATCGGACTCGTCGGCAGTCTCTCGACGGCCGTATGCCGGCCGGGACCGAACGTGACCAACCAACAAGGCCTGGGCGCCGAGTTTGGCGTGAACCCCAACACGCTGTACCTCATCAACTCGGCCGCGCGGACGATCCGAGCAGCTTCGATTCCGCCACCCCTTAGCGGCTTCGTCCAAGCCGTATGTGTGGACGTGCTCACTTCCGAAGGGTGGTGCGATTGTTCCGGGCAGGGCGTCAGCGTGGATGCCACGGTGTGCCAAGACCGCATCGGCGGCTGCGATGCCAGCTCCAACCCGAACTGCCTTCCCGGATCGGCTACAACGGACGAGTGCGGAGTATCCAGCCTGACATTCGTTCCGGACTCTCTCTTCCCCAACTCGAACTCTCACTCGCCGGAGCCCTCCATCACGCCCGGCGGCTCCAGCGCCACAGGCGACTGCGTGGACTTCGTCACCATGCAGTTCAAACTACTGACCTCTAGTGACCTTGGCACGGACGGAATCCCCTGTACGGACGACGATACTGCCGGCCCGCTCGCCTCGTTTACCGGACCACTAACGACGGGCACGGTAAACGTCACACTGGAGGATCTGATCCAAGCCGCTGGACAGTGCATCAATGATTCTGGCACGCCACCTTGCCTGACGAACGCTGACTGCAGCACTCCGCCGTGCGACACGAGCGGTGTAACTATCACGACGGCAACTGCGTCGGTGTCCGGAAGCAAGCCCGCAAATGCCTGCGCCAAATACTCCGGTGGCAACTTGAGCGGACTCAAGTTGGTAACGGGTCTGGCGTTGGCGGACCTAGCCATCGGCCCTCCGCTGAACACATCGCTGGACGGGACCCTCACGGTGGAGTTGGTTTGCCAGTAGTGAGCTCGGCGGCAAGCGCGTGACCGCCGCACGCAAGGCGCCAGGGCCGAAGCCCTGGCGCCTTGTTTGTCTGCACACTATCCACCGGCCTCGGAGGCTTATGGCGCAACGAATTTTTGCTGCTTGGAGCATGCTTTTTCTGCTGCTCGTGTGGGCGGGTTCGGCACGTGGTGCCGGAGCCGTGTGGAACCAATTGGAGTTTGGAACACCACTGGCCGATTTTCTCCGGCGATACCCTACAGCCAATGCCGCCGTGCCTGACCCGGCTGCAGCGGCCGCTCTTCCGGCGGTCAGTTACACCTTGAGCCAACAGAAATTCGGTCCGCTAGAATCCTGCAATCTGGAGTTCTCGTTCGCCGGTAAAGATCGTGTTCTCTATCGGGTGCAGGCCCGTTGTGCGAGTGAGCCAGCAGACGTTCTTCGCTACCTCACCGCTCGGTACGGCAATCCCATACAAGCGAACGCGCGCACTGTGCTATGGCGTCAGGACGGCGTGGAGGTCACCTTCCAACCGAAGAGCGGTGTATTTACCGTCAGCGACCTCGAGCGCTCGCGATCGGTCGCGGCCAGCCTCATGCGCTTACTCGGGCAGGTGCCCGTGGGTCCCACCGGATCCGCCGGACCCGGTGGATCGTCACACGAGAAGAAGCCATGACCTGGTGGCGTCGTTCCGGGTTTTCCTTAGTGTTCGTCGGCGTGGCCCTACTGGCGGCCAGTTGCTTTTCCCGGCGCAGTTTACCGCCTGCGCCACACATGGGGCCGCTTACCGTTGCAATGAGCGCAGAGCCCGATCGCGGTCCTGCACCCCTTGCAGTGGAGTTTTCTGCGGAGGTGTACGAGGGCGACGAAGCGCGGGAGCCCAAGTTCGAGTGGGACTTTGGCGACGGCTCTCGCCGCGCCGAGGGCGCGCGGGTGCGTCACGAGTACCGGAAGCCAGGGCGTTACACGGCTCGGGTGATCGTGACCGACGCCTACGAACGCCGCGGGGAGGATGAAATCCTCATCGATGTCGAGTAGAGGAACGCACACTCCTCGTTTCGATGACCTCGCGTCCAAAACGAGGGCGACCGCCGGTCGCCCCTACATCCGGTGACCACAAGCGTCGCCCCTGCAATGATCGGGTAAACGCGTTGCGGTCCACCTGGTCTGGCTTTCCGTTACGTTGCTTCCCATGGCTCAGCGAGCAAAGGACTGGCTGCGGCATGCCGACGCCCGCTTCAGCTTGGCGCGCCATGCCGCAGCGGGACGCCACTTCGAATGGGCATGCTTCGCCGCACAGCAAAGTGCGGAGAAAGCGGTAAAGGCGCTGCACGATCACCTTGGCAACGAAGCCTGGGGACAGTTCGTTACGGAATCGCTGGAGGCTCTGCCCCCCGATGTGAATGTCCCTCCGGATCTGCTCGATCGGGCCCGTGCCCTCGACAAACTCTACATTCCCACGCGCGGCCCAAACGGACTCCCCGCAGGTGCACCCGCAGATTTTTTCACCGGCCCGGAGGCCGCCCAGGCCATTGCGGCTGCGGAGGAAATTCTTGCCTTCTGTCGCCGAGCGATACCGGGGCCGTAACGTTCGCGTGTTTGCGTTCGACCGCCTGCGGCTGTTGCGCGAGCTGGCTGCTCGGGCCGAGAGCCTAACGGAGAGCTGTCCGGAAGTGGCTGCGGTTTGGCTCGTCGGATCTCTCGCCCGCAACGAAGCCAAACCAGGTAGCGATGCGGACATCATTGTTCTCGTGCATCGCACCGACCTACCCTTCCTCGAGCGCAGCGCCGTTTTTGGCCGTGCGTTCCGGGGCGTAGGCATCGCTTGCGACGCGCGCGTCTACACCTTGACCGAGTGGGACGATCTCGACCGCGAAGGGCGCCGCTTGCCGCGCGAGCTTCGCCGCCAGGGCCTGTGTTTGGCAACGCGTTGATCACCAGAGCATGAGCCGCCGAGAAGTTCGCGAGGATCGAAAACAAGTGGGCGCAGCTTTCAAAAGAAGCGCTGCGCCGGGAAACTTTTTCACATCTCCGATTGTGCGGCTCGAGCGAACCCGTTAGGTAAGGGCTTGTCTCGTCGCGGCTGCGTCGTAGGTGAAAGTGCGGAGAGACGGGGCCGCGCCCCGGCAAATCGAGCCGAAGACAACACGTGGATGGGAGAGTAGGAAGGAAAGGATGAGAAGTTCCGTGAAGAAAGCAGCAACTCCAGCAGTTCCACAGACACACGCCACGGCAGTACCCTTCTGGCGCGTGGCGCTATCGAGTTTACCGTTCTGGGGCGTGCACGTGGCTTGTCTCGCAGTGGTTTGGGTAGGTTGGTCGTGGGTGGCGCTGGCGGCGTGTGCCGCCACGTATGCGCTACGCGTCTTTGCCGTCACCGCCGGCTATCACCGGTATTTTTCGCACCGGTCGTTCAAGACCAGCCGGCCCATGCAGTTTGTGTTTGCCTTACTGGGGACCACTTCCCTGCAAAAAGGCCCGCTGTGGTGGTCGGCTTTGCATCGCCATCACCACCGCTACGCAGATACCGAAGAAGACATCCATCCGCCGACCGTGAAAGGTTTCTGGTGGGCACACGTCGGTTGGATTTTGTCGCCAACATACGAAGCGACGCGCTGGAATGCCATTCGCGACTTCGCCCGTTTTCCCGAGCTTCGCTGGCTGAACCGCTATCATCTCGTTCCCGCTGTGAGCTTGGCGGTGCTTCTCTTTCTCATCGGGTGGTGCCTCGGAAAATGGGCACCCGGTTTGGGCACCTCGGGCTGGCAACTGTTGGTCTGGGGCTTTTTCGTAAGCACCGTAGCGTTGTGGCACGTAACGTTTTGCGTGAATTCGCTGGCGCACGTGTTTGGCTGGCGGCGCTTCGAAACCCGAGACACCAGCCGCAACAGTTTTTGGCTCGCGCTCATTACCTTCGGTGAAGGCTGGCACAACAACCACCACCGTTTTCCGGGTTCGGAACGCCAGGGATTTTTCTGGTGGGAGATCGACCTCACGCACTACGCTCTCAAGGCAATGGAATGGTTGGGCCTGGTGTGGGACCTCCGCACCCCGCCCGCCTGGGTTTACGAGCGTCGCGGTGTCGGGCTCGAACCCGCCACCGAAGGCGCCGGCATGGAGTGAGCGCCGGCCGAGCTCACGAGGTGACTAAACTGAAGCCGAGCACCAGACCCACCACCAAGCTGGCCGAGGCGGCAAAGGCACGCATGCGCGTGTGCCACCGCCTCGCCTCCAGGGCCGCGAAACGTAGCGGTGCCGAGAACAACAGACTGAACGCCGTCATCCCCAGCGTCGAGCCGAGGCCAAACGCCGCCAGGTAACACCACGCCACCCATGCGTTGGGCTGCGTCGCGAGCACGAGCAAAAACAACGCGCCGCTGCCTGCCAGTCCGTGCAACACTCCGAACGCAAACGGCCGGGCGCTCAGCACACCGTGGTGGCTGTGATCCACTTCCTCCACCCCGTGTGGTTGCTTGTGCAGATGTAGGTGCGCATGCCATCGGGACCCATGGCGGTGTACGTGAATGTGCACGGTTCGGCCGCGCCAAAGCGCCCAAAGGGCCGATGCCCCGAGCCCCACGAGCGACACGGCTACGAGCAGTTCGAGCCACCAAGTGAGCCACGCAGGAATGGTCACGCCGACGTGCAACACGGCAACACCCGCCAACGCCAGCGCCAGGGTGTGGCCCAGCCCCCACAGTGCGCCCACTGCGGCTGCGCGCCAGCGGTTCGAGCTCTCGCTCGCCATCGTGGCGACCGCAGCCAAGTGGTCGGCATCCAGGGCGTGTTTCCCGCCCAGCACCAAGCCCGCGAGGGCAACCGTTAACCACACCGGACGTGCGCCAGCGGCAGGGGCGGCACAAGCGCCGCCCCTGCCGTGTCCCCGGTCCACGACCCGTTGGTCGCGCGCAAGATCCTCTCACCTCGGCGTGCGCTCGGGCCGGGCATGCATCACACGTTGGCTTCGAGCAAACCAGCGGCGCCCATGCCGCCGCCAATGCACATCGTCACAATGCCCCAGCGTTGCTTGCGGCGGCGGAGCTCCAGCAAAATGTGGCCGACGAGCCGGGCGCCCGTCATGCCGTATGGGTGTCCGATCGAAATCGCGCCGCCGTTCGGGTTCAACTTTTCCGGATCGATGCCGAGGCGGTCGCGGCAGTACACCACTTGCGAGGCAAATGCCTCGTTCAGCTCGATGATATCAATGTCGTCCAGTTTCATCCCGTGGCGTCGGAGGAGCTTGGGCACGGCAAATACTGGCCCGATCCCCATTTCATCCGGTTCGCAGCCAGCAAACACGCAACCCCGGAAGAATCCCAACGGCTCGATCCCCAGTTGCTTCGCGCGCTCCGTGGACATCAGTACGACCACCGCAGCGCCATCAGCAAACTGCGAGGCATTTCCAGCCGTGACGGTGCCACCTTCCTTGAAAGCGGGTGGGAGCTTGGCGAGTCCTTCTAGGGTAGTGTCGGGCCGGTTGCACTCGTCGCGGTCCACGGTGACGGTTTTCATCGAACGCTCGCCCGTGACCTTGTCCACAACTTCCATTTGCACGGTCATGGGAACAATTTCGTCCTTGAACTTGCCCGCCCTTTGCGCGGCGGCAGTGCGTTGCTGCGAGAGCAGCGCGTACTGGTCCTGTGCCTCGCGGCTGATCTTGTAACGCTCCGCCACCACTTCGGCGGTGAGTCCCATGGGCATGTAAATTTCTCGCTTATGATCCAGCAACCAGGGGTTGAAGAGGTCTTTCTTGTTGAAGTCGTTTTGCAACATCGTGATGGATTCCAGCCCGCCGGCCACGACTGCATCCGCGCCCTCCAGTTGGATCATATGGGCAGCTACCATCACGGCATTGAGCCCGGAGGAACAAAACCGGCTCACGGTGCAGCCGGGTACGTCGACCGGCAGCCCGGCCATGATGGCCACGTTGCGTCCGACGTTGAAGCCTTGAGGTCCTTCCGGAAAGCCCGTGCCCATGACCACGTCGTCAATTTCGCGCACGTCGAGCTGGGGCACTTTTTTGAGCGCCTCGCGCACGCAGTGCGCCGCCATGTCGTCCGGCCGGGTTTTGTTGAACGAGCCGCGAAAAGACTTTGCCAGCCCAGTTCGAGCCACAGCCACGATTGCTGCTTCCTTCATTTCTCCGCTCCTTTTGCCTAAGAAGATAGGGCCTAGTTTCCTAACGAGCCCATGCGCATGCAAGCGAAGGCCAGCATTTTATACCGTTGGGGCCCGCGTGTGGTTTCGGCCGCAGGCACGGTGCATAGCTGGGCCTCCGTGGCGTTTGCAACCGTGGCCGCGCTGAGTGTGGCGGGTCTTGCAGGCAGTGCTGGGGCTACGGAGAAACTCGTGCGTGTCGGAGTCGAACTGCCGGCGGCGCTGGTACGCGAGGCGCTGGTGGCACAGTTGTTCACCACCGCCACGGGCAAAGCGGTAATCTGGGATGACGGCAGCGGCTGCCGCTTTCTCAAACTGCGCGAGCCCGCAGTGGACGTCCAAGGCCAGCGCTTGCGGGTGCGCAGCCGCGCCGAGGCTCGCGTAGGCACCCCGATCGGGGAGCAGTGTCTGGCCCCGGTAGACTGGGACGGCATTCTCGAGGTGTACGAAGAGCCTGTGTTGAGCGAAGACGGCCGCACGGTGACGTTTCGGGTAGTGGACTCTGCCCTTTTCGACGCGAAGGGGCGGAAGCCGTTTTTCTCCAATCGCATTTGGGCGCTCGTTAAAGAGCGTGCTCACCCGCGTTTTGAAACCGTGGAAGTTCGCCTGGGGCGTGCGATGGACGACTTACGGGAAATTTTACCCTTGTACCTACCGCGACAAGAACGCGAGGGACTCGATCGTCTCTTGCAATCTCTGCGCTTCGAAGCCGTGCAGGTGGTCCCGGCAGGGATCGAGGCCGATCTCGTATTTTCCGTGCCGCTGGTCGCGGCACCTACACCCGCGCCGGAGCCCACACTCGCACCCGAGGAGATCGAGCGCTGGCAGCGCGCGCTCGATCAATGGGATGCGTTTCTCACGTACACGATCAAGTTCGTGTGGGCGGACTCGCTCATCCGCAAACTCCGCCAGCCGCTCGCCGATGCGTTGCTGGAGGGTCGCTACGACCTATTGGAGGCACTGGCGCCCAGCCAGCCCGGGGCACCCGATCCGGTTCCGGGTCTCTTCGTACGCACGTGGGAGCGCCTGGCTCCGGTGTTGCGGGAAATCGCAGTACGACAAAAAGGCCAAGAAGCCCTGCGCTACCTGAGTTTTCTCAGCGCGGGCGATGCGCTGGTGGCATTGCAAGAAGCTGGTCCGAGCATCGGTGTGGAGCTCACGGCCGACGGGCTGCGGCGCCTGGCCCGCACGCTGGCGCCGGCAGACACTGGAGACCCCTTGCGCTTCGATACGGCCGTGGATCCCGACTTGCGTACGTTGCTCGGCTTTGGCCCTCCCCTGCCGCCTCCCGATTTGAGCGCGATGCCGGCCGAGGAATCGCGCTGGTGGCGTTGGCTTCGGCCGCGCGCCGCGTGGGCGGCGGCAGGTGCACCGGAGCCCAGCGCCCTGCAGCAGTGGCTCGCGGAACCGGAGAGACTCACCGAGTATCTGCCGCGGGTTCAGCAGGTGCTGCAGCAAAGCAGCGAAGCCGCCTGGCAAAGCGGAAGCTTGGACCCCCAGTACCGTGATGTCTATCGGCGAATCGTGCTGGCAACGGCCTGGCAAGAGAGCTGTTGGCGGCAGTTTGTGCGCGACAAGGGGCGCATCACCTACATCCGCTCGGCTGTAGGATCCTCTGGGCTCATGCAAGTGAACGAACGCGTATGGCGGGGCGTGTACGACCTCAGGGGCATCCGCTGGGACATTGCGTACAATGCTCGTGCGGGCTCGGAAATCTCGTTGCACTACTTGCGGGATTATGCGCTGGCGCGGGGGGAACATCTCAAACCCGGGGGCGTAGATAACCTCGCGCGCGCGACTTACGCGGTTTACAACGGTGGCCCGGGACACTTAGCGCGTTATCGGAACGAGCGCACCAAACCGGCCCTCAAGAAAATCGACACACTCTTTTGGGAGAAGTACCAGGCGGTGCGCGATGGGCAAACCCTGGCGGAAGTCGCTCGCTGCCTCGGTGGCACCTGGCAGGGATCCCTCGGATCCGGCGGATGACGGCGATGCGACACCGCGCGCTCCTTCGTGCCTTGGCGGCTCTCGGATGTGTGCTGCTGGCGACAGCGTTAGGCGTGTCGTGGTGGGATCTCCACCGGCCCCGTATCCTGCCGCCGCAAGGGCTGTTTCTGCGCGTCCATCCAGGTGCGAGTCTCGTCGGCGTCGCCGGCGAGCTCACCGCCACAGGGTTTCTGCGGACCACCTGGAACTTGCGATTTTGGGGACGGGTGTTGGGCAGCGACCGCAATTTGCGTCCCGGCGACTACTGGTTTCACGCGCCCCTGTCACCGCGGCAACTATTGTCCGAGGTTGAATCGGGACGTTCCGGCCGGCAGCAAATTTTAGTGCGCGAGGGTGACACTCTCGACGAAATTGTCGAAGAGCTGTCCGAGCGGGGCTTCGGCGGACCGGACGTTTTGCGCTGCGTGCTAGCCCGTGACGAACTCGAGGCGCGAGTCGGAAGTCCGCCGACCGGCCTCGAAGGCTACCTCTTCCCGGACACGTACGCCTTTGCCTGGACCGACGATTTGGAATCCGTCTTCGGCGCGATGATTACCCGTTTTTTGGAGCGCACCAGCGACCTCCATGCGGCGCGGCAGCACCTTGGTCTGTCGGTGCACGAGATGGTGACCTTGGCCTCGATCATCGAAAAGGAAACCGCAATTCCCGAAGAGCGGTCTCTGGTATCGGCGGTGTTTCACAACCGTCTCCGGGCCGGAATGAAATTGCAGGCGGATCCCACCACTGTTTACGGGCGTGAGGGGAAACGGGATCGCCCTCCCAGCCGTGCCGACCTCGACGCGGAACACGCGTACAATACGTACCGCCATTCCGGGCTGCCACCGGGACCCATCTGCAACCCGGGGCGGGCGGCGCTGGAAGCCGCGGTGCATCCTGCCCCAGTAGATTATCTCTACTTCGTCGCCCGTGGAGACGGCACGCACGCCTTTGCGCGCACGCTCGAAGAACACAATCGCAATGTTGCCCGCTGGCGCAGCGCGGCGGCACAAGAAGCAAAGCCGTAGCCGGAATGCGCGGCCTCAAGACGGATCGAGCATGACGGCTCGCTCGGGATGGAGTCCTGTTTTGGCCGCTTGTGCACCGTGCCCGCTCGACAGTTCGTGCCGCCTCCGCTCCATGCGGATCCACAAAAGCAACCCGCCAAACAGCACAAATGGCAGCACCGACAGGAGCACAGCCGTGCCGAAATACGCCCACAACTGCCGCTGCTCGGCTGCAAAACAAACGGGGCAAGCAAAGCAGGCCACGGGCAACACGATACTTGCCGAGGCTGCCAGGCTCCGCATCACCAGATTCGATCTTGTTTTCCGCAACGGCGCACTTGGCGGCATGGCTACACGAGTTCTCTACATCAAATACACGAGAACGTACAGCACCGGCCAAACGCCCACCACGAAGTACCAGAACATCCGCACGGCGCGAAATGTGTCCGCGCTAAGCTCAGCCGAGCCGAGTCGGAAAGAGACCCACAAAAGCGCCAGAATGGCCGCCACGGCATGTGCCGCGTGGGTCCCGACGATGAGGTAAAAAAACGAACCGTACGGGCCGGAGCGCATCGTCAGGCCGAAGGCCAAGAGCCGCGCCCATTCGACGCCCTGAACCGCCACGAACAGCGCTCCGAGGACGGCAGCGATCAGGCTACGCGTGCGGGCCGAGCGCGCCCGCGTCGAGCCCTCTCCCGCGCGAGCCGCACCCCACAAAACCACCCCGCTGGCCAGCAGTACCAGGGTGTTCAGCGCGGTCATTTCCACTGGCAAGCGGGGTTGCCCGGGTGGTGGCCACGCTCCGATCCAGCGCGCCTTGACTACGAGGAAGGCGCTAATCAGGCCGGCAAAAAACATGACTTCGGTGGCCAAAAACAAAAGCATTCCCAGAACCGAATTCGGTACGCCCAAGCTCGTCGGCCGAGAACGCAGGGGAGCGGACCCGATCGCCACGCGAATCCTCACAGCCGTTCAGTGATGAGACGGAGGGGGTGGCGGCTGCACGACGCGTACGTGGCGCCAGTTCTGCCCGCCACTGGCCAGCACATCCGGCGCGACGCCCGCGAACAGGAGACCCATGAAGGCCAGCATGGTGAACAAGAGATACCAAATATATCGCCGCTCAATGTTCAAATGCATGAAGTACGCGGCTACCATCGTCGCCTTCACGACGGCAACCCCGAATGCCGTGATCAGCGTCACCCAGGGGTGGCCGAACAACGGCCCGAGCACACTAATGGCGAACAACACGAGCAAGGCGACGTACACTTTGACGTAGTTCGGATGCGGCGTGCTTGTTTCTGCTGGCGCGGCCATGGCGCTTACCTCGCAATGTAGAACAAGGGGAACAAGAAGATCCACACGGCATCCACGAAGTGCCAGTAAATTCCGATGAGTTCCACGCGATGGAGGTTTTTTCCTCGGCCAGCATCGCGCGCCACTAGCCAGAGCACGATCATCCCGGCGATCACGTGCAAACCGTGAAGCCCGGTGGCGGTGTAGTAAAACGTCCAGAACAAGTCGCGGTAAATCGTGAATCCATGCGAGATTTCTCCGGACCATTCGACCGTCTTCACTCCCAGGAACACCAGGCCACCGAGAACCGTGAGTTTGAGGAAACGTGCTGCCCGGGTGCCATCGCCGTGCTCGGCCGCTTGGTGGCCCAAGACTGCAAACAAACTCGAGGTCAGCAGTACGAACGTGTTGAAACCACCGGCCCAGACGTTGGTGTGACTGGCCTCCTCTGCCCAGTGAGGATGGTGGAGGCGAAACATCACGTAACTTGCCAGCAAGCCGCCGAAGATGACAATTTCCGAAGCCAGCACCCACCACAAAGCAAGACGCCCGGTGGGGATGCCGGTGGCGCTCCGGCGAGTGGCCAAGGGCACATGAAACTCTGCGGCGCGCGTCACGGTCACTTCTCCTTCCTCCAGTTTCAGCTCGGCAGGTGTTGCGGCCAGTAGTCCAGCGGGCGACCGGGAACGCTGTACTCGTACGGGCCGCGATACACCGTGGGCATCTCGGCAAAATTCCCGTGCGGTGGGGGCGACGGAGCCGCCCACTCCAACGTGTTCGCCCTCCATGGATTTGGCTCGGCTTTTTCGCCCGCGATCCAGCTGCGGACAAAGTTGTAGAGAAAGACGAACTGAAACAGCAGCATCACCACCAGCGCCACGGTGGCCAGCACGCGCAGATTCTGCAGCCCGGGCGTGAAGAGCTGCGAGAAGTGCTCGTAGCTGTAAATGCGCCGATGTTCTCCCGCAGCACCGAGTACGAACAACGGAATGAAGACGAAATTGAACGGGATGATCGTGCCCCAAAAATGAATCTTGCCCAAAGTTTCGTTCATGTGGCGGCCGAACATTTTCGGAAACCAAAAGGTAATGGCGGCAAAGCCGGCAATGACGGCGATCGGGAAAAACGTGTAGTGGAAGTGCGCCACCACGAAGTACGAATCGTGCAAGTAAATATCCGTGGCGTTCGCTCCCAGGAAAATGCCGGTGACCCCGCCAATCAGAAACTCTGCGATAAATGCAAGAGCCCACAGCATCGGGGTGCGGAGTTCGATCGAGCCACCGTACAAAGTGGCAATGAAAGCAAAGGTCATTTCCGCAATCGGGATGGAGATGATCAGCGTTGTGATCGTAAACAGGTGCGCCATGCGCGGATCGATGCCGGCCACGAACTGGTGGTGGGCCCACACGAAGAAACTGATGATGCCGGTCGCAAACGACGTGTACAAAATGGTCTTGTAGGCGAACAGCTTTTTGCGGGCGAACACGGTAATCACTTCGGCAACGATCCCGAGCGCGGGCAGTAACACCACGTACACCTCGGGGTGCCCAAAGAACCAAAACAGGTGCTGCCACAACAGCGGATCGCCGCCAGCCTTGGGATCGTAGAAGTGCGTGCCGAGCAATTGATCGAACAACAACATGATGGCTCCGGCGACGAGCGGGCCAACCGACGCCATGAACACCACGCTGGCAATGACGACCATCCAAACAAAAATCGGGATTTGCAGCGGCCCCATACCCGGGGCGCGCGCGTTCATTACCGTGGTGATGAAATTGATGCCGCCCAACAAAAAGGCCACGAATTCCAGCGCCACGGCAATCAGCCACAAGGGCGCGCCCCACGGAGTGTGGTTGTACTGTGCGCTGGCGGACAGCGGCGGATATGCCGTCCACGCGCCGCCAAAGCCTCCTCCCGGAACGAACAAGGAAACCAGGATCAACACCGCGCTCAGGAAAAAAATCTGGTACGAGAGCCGATTGAGGCGGGGGAACACCATGTCGTCGCATCCGAGCATCAGCGGGATGAGGTAATTCCCCAGGCCAGCGATCAGAATCGGCATGGCCACCCAAAAAATCATGATCGCGCCGTGGTTCGTTACCAGCGCGTTGTATTGCAAGGGGGTTACCACACCGTACAGCGGCACATGGGCACCCGGGAAGGCCAACTGCATGCGGAACACGTATGCCAAGAAGGCACCCACCAGGCCCATGAACATACCCGTAAACAAGTACTGCAAGCCGATGATTTTGTGGTCGGTGGAGAAGAGGTAGCGGCTCCAAAAGCTTTGCGCGTCTGCCTCGGCCATGTGCTTCAACCTCCTTGCGCGCTCCGGCTCTGGTACCAGGCCGTATGCTCTGCGGCTGTTTCCACGGTGAGGCGCGCGGGCATCAACGCATGGCCGATGCCGCAAATCTCGGCGCATTGGACATCGTACGTGCCCAACCGGGTCGGGCGGAACCAGCCCGTCACCATGCGCCCCGGTACGGCGTCTTGCTTCAAGCGGAAGGCAGGAACGGAGAAGCTGTGCACCACGTCGCGCGAGGTGAGTTCGAAGTGGTATGTCGTATCCACCTTTACGTGCAGATCGTTGACGGTGCGCACGTCGTCATCGGTATCCAGCTTTCCGTCGGGGCCGGGATGAACGAACACCCACGCCCACTGCTGTGCAATGATTCGCACGCGCTCGTCGGCGGGCGGCAAGTCTTGCTTCACCGCTTTCCAAGTCAGGATCGCACCCGTTATGAGCACGACGTCGCACACGATCACCAGAGCGTGAGGCCGGCTGATCCAGCGTTTCTCTTCCTTGCGCTCGCCGGTCACATACGCCGCGCTCACCCCGGGCCGCCTGCGGAAGCGGAAAATAAAGGTGAAGAGAACCGCCTGCGCGACGACGAACCAGAAGCCGACAGTCAGCAGAATCAACGCAAAGAGCCAATCAATGTCGCGCGCACTCGTGGAGGCTTGCGGCACCAACCAAGACAGCATGGAGTTCCTCCCTCAATGCACCAGCAGCCAAGCGCCGAACGCAAAGGCTAGGCAACCCAGCAAAGTGGCCAAGAACCATTTCCAGGCAACATCGTCCCACTGCATCGTGTCCGCCATGTCTCGCGCCTCAGGGTTTCAAAGTGGAAATGTACGCCACGACGTCGGCAATGGCTTGGTCGTCGGGCAAAACGTTGACCATCGCGCGCATCTGCGCTCCGGTGGCATCGCCGGCTGCCGCACCCCGCTGCCCCGAGCGGAACTTCTTCAGTTGCTCTGCCAGGTACCAACCCGCTTGCCCTGCCAAACGAGGGGCTTTGAGGGCTTCGTTGCCTTTACCATCGACACCGTGACAAGCGGCACAGGTTGCGTACAACGTCTGGCCCCGTGCCGGATCGCCGGCGTCGTGACTGCGAGCAGGAGTGGGAGGGTGCAACGAGGCCACATAGGCGGCCACCGCTTGCAAGTCCCCATCCCGATATACCGCTTGTGCCATCGGGCGCATCTGTAACCCCGTGGTATCGTCGGGGTGGTAGCCACGCTCGCCTGCAAGAAACTTGCGCAACTGGGCTGCGACGTACCACTCGGGCATACCGCCAATCACTGGAGCACCGCGGCGCTGGTCCCCCTGCCCTCTCTCTCCATGGCAACTGCTGCACAGCACATAGAGCTCGCGCCCGCGCGCCAAAGGGTCGGCCTTGGCCAGCGCGGCAGAGCCTCCGAAGACGTACAATCCGACAATGATCAAAGAGCCCACACGTCCGAAGTGCCCTCCCCTGCACTTCCGGCCGGATCCAGCCCACGCAACGCACACGTCCACCATAGCAAGCGCCAGTGAAAGCAACCTTTGTGCCCCCGTTGCGACAAACTACATGTTTGTGCAAGGCGCTTTGCCGTTTCTCAGTTACGGGGAGCCGCGCGCAGAAATTTTTGCGGCTCCGCGAAGATGGAGTCGGCAAAGAGGCCGGCCACCCAGCGCAGTATTTCCCGCCAGTTTGTGTGGGCGGCGGCGGCACGTGCCCCGGCGGGCAACCTCGGCAGAGTCAGATGCCGCCCACCTCGTCCGGATCGATCACACGCGCTTGCTCGCTGGTGGTCACTTCCCCCAAGTGGTTGCGGATCAGCTGCAAGACACTGGTGTACACCCGCTCCCCGGTGTCATCGCGCACAATAAAAAACGGCGCGCGTTCCACCGAATACTTTTCCGCAAGCTGCATTCCGGGGCTGGCAGGGTCGCGCTCGTCCGCCCACACGACTTCGTCCATGCGCGACCACAACCCCTTTTGTTGCAAGAGTTCCGTGACCTCGCGGCACTTCCGGCACTCGGAGCCGTCCGCCAGCCGCTTTTTCACCATGGTAATGTGCATGGGCTAAAGCGTAACGGCGCATGGCGGTCTCGGCAATCACGGGAACCCCGGCCCGGTCACGGAGACGCAGCCAGCTCTTCCGCTTCGGCAATCAAGCGATCGAGGGGGCGCATTCCAAGCTGCCAAAATTCGGGCTTACGAATGTCGATACCAAAGGGACGCAGGAGCTCCTCGGGGCGTTTCGATCCGCCCGCCTCCAGAAGCTCGATGTACCGGGGGACAAACGCAGGGCCTTGTTGTGCGTACAATTCGAACAGAGCGAGCACGAGGAGTTCGCCAAAGGCATACGCGTAGCAATAAAACGGCGAATGCACGAAGTGCGGGATGTAGGACCACCACCAGCGATACGAGTCCGTAAGGCTCACGGTATTGCCGTAGAGGCGGGCATTTTCCTCGAACCACAGTTGCCCGATCGTGTCGCACGAGAGTTCCCCTTGCTCCCGCCGTGCCCGGTGCAAGCGCTGCTCGAAGCGCGTGAGGGCCACCTGACGAAAGACCGTGGCAATCGTGTCTTCGATTTTGTGACAGAGCAAACTGAGCCGTTGCGCGCGGTCTTGGATTTTGCCTCGCAGGGATTGAAACACGAGCATTTCGCCGAAGACGCTGGCGGTTTCGGCCATGGTGAGGGGTGTGTCCATTTGCAAGTAACCTTGCTTGCGCGCCAGGTACTGATGTACGCCGTGGCCCAACTCGTGGGCCGTGGTCATCACGTCGTGGAGTTGGCCGGTAAAGTGGAGCAGGATGTACGGGTGCGCACTGGGCACTGTGCTGGCGCTAAACGCCCCACCGCGCTTCCCGTTGCGCGGCTCGGCGTCAATCCAGTTGCGGTGAAAAAATAGCTCGGCAATTGCCCGCATCTGGGGAGAAAAAGCTCCGTACGCCTCGAGAACAATCGCACGACACTCTTCCCAACCCACGCGTGGCAGCGTTGCGCCCACCGGCGCGTAACGGTCGTAGTCGAACAGCTCGTCTACCCCGAGCAGGCGGCGCTTGAGGCCGTAGTACCGCTGCGCCAAGGGGTAGTGAGATTCGCAGGTTGCCAACAGCGCCTCCACCGTGGCTGCGTCCACCTCGTTGGCGAGGTGGCGGGCTTCCATCGGGTCCGAGTAATGGCGCAGGCGGTCGTCAATCGCGTGATCCTGAGCGAGGACGTTAAACACAAACCCCAGCAGCACCTGGTTGTCCGCCAGGCCGCGCGTCAAAGCCTCTGCAGCCGCACGGCGCAAAGAACGGTCTGGCTCGTGCAGGAGTGCGAGCACCTCGCTTTCGTTCAAGTGCCGAATTTCGCCATTGTGCTCCACCCGGAACTGCAGGCGCGACACCGTCTCGTCGAACAGGCGTGCAAACGCACGCGCGCCGGTGTTGGCTTTCTCTTCGAGAATTCGTTCTTCGGGCTCGCTCAGAACGTGCGGGCGATACCGGCGCAAACTTTCCAAAAAGTGCCGGTAGGGCGCGACCACTGGGTCGGCCAACCGCCGCTGCACAGTCTCGTCCGCCAATGCGAGCCACTCCAGCTCGAAAAACAAAAGCAGTTGCCGCACAGCGGAGGCCTGCTCCTGCGTATGGGCGAGCAAAGCACCGTGCCGGGGAACGTCCACCTGTGCGGCGTGCAGCAAGTCGGCATAGGAAGTCCAGCGGCCGACGAGTTCGAGGATTGCTTCCATTTCTGCGATTGCGGCTCGCAAATCCGCACCTTCCAGATCGGCCACCCGTCCCTGGTAGCGACGGCGAAATTCTTCCGCGCGGGCGCGGGCGTGGCGAATATCTTCTTCGATCCGCGGATCATTCGGGTCTGCGTACAAGTCGCGTAGGTCCCACCGGATTCCTGCGGCCGACTTCAAATCTGCATTCGTATCGCGCATCAGGCGAGCGCATATCGCTAGCCTTGCGCACTCACAAGCCACCCAATGCCATGCAAATAGCTGCGCAACAGGATGGCCTTTTCAGGCGTACCCGCTCGCGCTAGTGCCGGGAACACGCAACCTTCAGGAGCTCTTACATGGCCGAAACCAAGTCGAAGCACATCGTTTGGCACCCGGGCGTCGTAACCAAAGAAGACCGCGAAGCCATCGTGGGCCACAAGGCTTGCACGATTTGGCTGACTGGTTTGCCTGCCTCCGGAAAATCCACAATTGCCGTCGCACTGGAAAAGGCGTTGTGGGACCGCGGCGTCCACGCATTTGTCCTCGATGGCGACAACATCCGCCACGGCTTGAACCGCGACCTCGGCTTTTCTCCCAAAGACCGGGAAGAAAACATCCGACGTATCGGAGAGGTGGCCAAGCTCTTTACCACGGCCGGAGTGATCAACATCACAGCTTTTATCTCGCCCTATCGTGCCGACCGGGACCGCGTACGGGCCCTGATGAAGCCCGGCGAGTTTATCGAAGTGTACGTGTCGTGCCCGGTGGAAGTTTGCGAGCAACGCGATCCGAAAGGACACTACAAGAAGGCACGTGCCGGCGAGATTGCCGAGTTTACCGGCGTCTCCGCGCCGTACGAACCACCGTTGCTTCCCGAAATTGTGCTCGAAACCGACAAATACTCCGAGGAAGAGTGCGTGCAGCAATTGCTCCGCTACCTCGAAGAGCATGGGTACATCCCCCCAGCCGCGAACATGTGACGGGTTTTCCGAATACAACCCTCACCCGCTGACGCGTCTGCCCCTACTGCATCGGATCGAGAACGGAGCAAGCCTCCCGACAACCAGTGCGGGAGGGGCTAGCCGGGCGACGGCCCCGGCGGCGCAACCGGCAAAACCGCACCCGGCTAGCCTTGGCCGACAACCACGGCGTTGGGGGGCCACCGGGTTGCCGACCAAATAGAGTAGAGAAAAAGACACGCGAAAGCGTCGGATTGTATTGGGCCCACAGTAACTCCTTCCATGGGACGTAAGCCTTTTTCAGCGTTGCCCCGCTCAGCCTTGGCGCTGGATGCATACTTCATGATGCATCACCGACATGAACTCACGCATGTGCTCCAACACCCGGGTGGGCCATTCGCCACCCTCGACCAATGTGGCGACCGCCATCAGCAGCGCCGAACTCAACACCGGCTCGGTGCGCTCATCCGCCAAAATCGCGGCCGGCAGCGTGGTCCGAATGTCCAGCTCGAACAACCCATCCCGATCCGCCAATCGAAATCGCGCCATGGTGTGCCTCCGATGCCTGCTCTTACAATCAAGTTCGATGCCAACCGACAGTACGCGAGCCAATGGCCCAGCCGCAGCCAGAATCCGCAATCCCTGTTCTCGGAGCGAGAACACCCATGTACTCACAGGGAGAACTGCCCTGGGTGGGCAACACGCATGCGTAGGGGGAGAAAACGAGTCCGGGGTCCAGAATTGAGCGCCGGCGCAAAGCTAGGCTTCTCCGCCACCGATCGCAGGATTTTCTCAGGGCTGGGGGTGCGGTGCGCCGTGCCCCTACGGCCTCCGGGCCATTCGCCATTTGCTATTCCCATTTGCTGCTCGCCGCTCGCCATCTCATCGCATCCGTACCCAGCCTACGGCGGAGCTCGTCTCTTCCTGGGAGCGACAGGGGCTTTCGAATGAGACAAAGGCCTATGGGCGGAGGCTGGCCCGCTCGTTCGAGCCCTCTCCAACAGGTATGTTATCGCTTGCTGACAACGCTGAGATCGCTGTTCGAGGAGGAAGATCCAAACATGTTCACGGGGATTATCGAGGAAGTCGGCGAGGTGTTGGAGAACAACAAGGGAAGGCTCCGAGTCGGCGCTGAGATTGTTCTATCCGACGCCAAGCTCGGGGATTCCATTGCCGTCAATGGTGTGGACCTGACGGTGGCGGAGCTGGGCACGGGTTGGTTTGCGGCGGACGTGATGCCCGAGACCTTGCGCAGATCCAATTTGGGCGAGCTCTTGCCGGGGCATCCCGTGAACTTAGAACGGTCGCTCCGTCCCACCGACCGCCTCAGCGGCCACATTGTGCGCGGGGTGGTGGAGGGTGTCGCACGCATCGAGTCGCTCGCGCCCGAGGGCGAGGCGATCATTGCGCGCTTCGAGACGCCGCCCGAACTCTTGCGCTACATGGTGGTGAAGGGACCCGTGGCCGTAGATGGTGCGAGCCTAACCATTATTGATAAAACAGCGTCCACCTTTGCCGTTTCGCTCGTCCAATACACTCAGGCCCACACCAATCTCTTGCGCAAGGGTATAGGCGCGACGGTGAACATCGAAACCGATATCGTTGCCCGTTACGTCGAGGCGCTACTGCAACCGCCCGAAGCCAGGCTGCAGACTCGGTAACCGTTCGCACCGGCGTAGTCTCAAGCCCCCTGCCGTCTGCCCCGACCGCCCCTGGCTTCCTTCAAACGGCGGACTAAAGCTCCGGCGAAAGGCGCGAGCGGTCGGCGGTTAGCGCACGTTCCCCGCGTGCAGCCCGCATTCTTTCTGCGTTTCTTCTTCCCACCACCAACGGCCAGCGCGCTCGTGCTCGCCAGGGTTGGTCGGACGCGTGCATGGCTCGCAACCGATGGAAATGAAGCCACGGTTATGCAGCTCGTTGTACGGCACGCGGAATTCGTTGATGTAGGCCCACACTTGCTTAGAGGTCCAGTTCGCTAAGGGATTGAACTTGACCAGCGGGCGCTCCGGCGAGCCGAAAGTGGGGTCGAGCTGCACCACCGGAACATCTGCGCGCGTACCCGGGCTTTGGTCCCTTCGCTGTCCCGTAATCCACGCTTTGAGCGGCTTCAGCGCTCGAACCAAGGGCTCCACCTTCCGAATGCCGCAGCACTCCTTGTGGCCGTCTTTATAAAACGAAAATAGGCCCTTCTCTCGGACGAGCTTCTCCACTGCTTCCGGCTGCGGGAAAAATACTTCTAGCCGGATGCCATAGTGTTCGCGGACTTTCTCGAGAAAGCGATACGTCTCCGGATGGAGCCGCCCGGTATCGAGCGAAAACACGCGAAAGTCGCCCCCAAGCTTCGAGGCCATGTCGATGAGGACAACGTCTTCAGCGCCACTGAAGGAAATAGCAATTTGGCCCGGGTATTCCTGCAATGCAAGTTTCAGAATTTCGCGCGGATCCTTGTCCGCGTACTGCGCAGCGAGAACCTGAATTTTTTGTAAGTCGAGTGCCATAGCAACGCCTCTTTGAAAAACTCGCAAGCCGCGCTCCTAACCGTGCTGTTGCAAGAGCGCTTGCGGCGGAAACGGTGATACCGATGATGCCCCCTCGCTGCAAGGGTCCGGCGGCCCTTGATTCTGGGCTCGCCCTTCTCGCCCGGGTCAACCGGCTTAGTTCGCCCGCGCGCGCAACGTGAGATGATGGATGCTGGCCGGGTCTGGCTGACTCAGTTGGAAGACGATGACCCGGGCGACATCTGCCGGCTGGAGCATGCCGCTCGAGCGACGCAAGAGGCCGCGGCGTTCCCATGTCGAAATGGCCTCTCGGGCCACGCTCGGGTCGAAGCGCGACGCAAAATCGGTTCCCGCAATATTGTGAACCTCGACAGTCATTACGCGAACGCCTTGGTCGGCAACTTCCGCACGCAACCCTTGCGACAGCGCATGCACCGCGGCCTTCGTGGCTGCGTATACGCTCAAGTACGGCCAGGCCTCGTAAGCCGCAGCGGAAGTCACGTTGACGATGTCCCCGCGGCCGCGCGGCAGCATGTATCGCAACGCTGCCCGGCAAGCGAGCAAAGTGCCGAGCACGTTGGTCTCCAACATGGCCCGCCATTCTTCCACTTTGCCCTCGGCTATGGTGCGCACGAAGCCCACGGCGGCGTTGTTAATCAAGATGTCGAGGGAGCCGAAGCGAGCGAGCGCCGTACCGACGAGGTGTTCGACGGCCTGCTCGTCGCGCATGTCCACCTCCACCCACGCGGCCTCGCCGCCTTGTGCTGCAATGCGGGCGCAGACACGCTCCAAGCCCTCTCGGCGCCGCGCCCCCGACCACCACGCGTGCGCCCGCCGCGGCTAACGCCTCCGCGACGGCCGCGCCGATCCCGCTGGAGGCACCGGTCACGATCGCTACCCGCTGCGTCAAGGCTGCCATGGTGTTCCGTTACCGCCGCGTGAATCCGGAAACAAGCGCGCCCGAACAGCCGACGGAGCAAGCCCTCAGACGGCGTGGCGAATTCGAGCTGCAAAATCGCTTGACCTGTGCCGTGCAAGCGGCTTACAAGTTTGCCAATTTTTGTTTCCGCCGGGGAATGCACAGTATTGACCGGGGAGAGGTCGCTTGCTCTTCGGGCAAGGGGAGAAGAAGGGACGAGGATGAAATCGCGGGCAATCGTGACAGTGTCGCTTTTGGGTGCGATGGTTTGGAATGGCTGTGCGACGCACCGCAGCTTCAACAAGCCCTGGGGCAAGGGTGCATGGATTCCCGCCGCGATATGTGGCGTGGCAGGAGCTGGGGCCGGCGTGGGCATCCAAGAAGCGCGGCGCGGCGAATCTACCGCAGTCGTTTTCGACTCTCAGGGTAACGTCGTTTCGTCGAAACGGGTCAAGGACGACGCGGAGTACTGGAAGGGCGCGTTGATTGGCGCGGCGGTGGGTGCCGCCGTGTGCGGCCTGTTGGGCCATTATTTCCTCGACGAGGAAATCGTACCGCCCCCGCCTCCCCCGCCGCCTCCGCCCACGCCGTCACCCGAAACCCTGCCGCCACCGTGGGCACGGCGACTGGTGCTGCGAGGAGTGAACTTCGACTTCAACAAGAGCGACATTCGGCCCGATTCTCGCCCCGTGCTGGACGAGGCTGCGGAAATCCTCAAAGCCAACCCCGAGGTTCGTATCTCCATCGAGGGCCACACAGACGCCATCGGCTCCGATGCATACAACGAGAAACTCTCGGTGCGTCGCGCAGAGGCCGTGTTCCGGTATCTCGTGAACCGCGGCGTCGCCCCGGAGCGCATGGAAGTCATCGGTTACGGGGAAAGCCGGCCGGTGGCCGACAACACCACCGAAGAAGGGCGTGCCCAAAACCGGCGCGTCGAACTGCACATCATCAGTCCTGTAGCGCCGGAGCTCATGCCTCCAGCGGAGACCGCGCCACCCGAGCCTCCGGCGGGCCGCGGAGAGACAACCGAAGGAGGCGGTAGCGCGCCGCCAGCCGCGGAGGCGCCGGCTCCGAGCCCACCGGAATCGGAAGGGGGATCTCCTACTCCTTGAGGCTGGGAGTGGAGGTCCCGCTCACGATTTGCTCCACAATCGAGGCGATGCGCCGGGCGGCGCACCCGTCGCCGTAGGGGTTTTGACGCGCGGTCATGGCTTCGTAGGCGCTCGGGTCGTGCAAGAGCTCTCGCACCGCGCCGACAATTCGTTGCGGATCCGTACCGACCAGGCGCGCCACGCCGGCCTCCACTCCTTCCGGCCGTTCGGTCCGCTCCCGCATGACGAGAACCGGCCTCTTCAATGATGGTGCTTCTTCCTGGATCCCACCGGAGTCCGTGAGAATGATGTCGGCCCGCTGCATGAGGGCGACAAACGGGACGTATTCGAGTGGCTCCAGCAACAGAATTTGCGTGTGGTTTCCGAGCCAGCGAAAAACGGGCTCTCGAACCCTTGGATTGAGGTGCACTGGGTACACGACCACAACTTCGGGCTCTCGTTCCACGAGCTCTCGCAGCGCACGGCAAATCCGCTCGAACCCTGCACCAAAGCTCTCGCGCCGGTGCCCGGTGACGAGCACGACTTTTCGCCCCGCCAATGTCTGTTTCACTCGATCCGGCAAGCCCGCGTCGAGCTCGCCCGTGCCCAGGCGCCGCACCACGCCCATGAGCGCATCCACGCCAGTGTTGCCGGTGACAAAAATCCTCTCCGACAAAATACCTTCGTGCAAGAGATTCGCCTCGGCCCATGCGGTCGGTGCAAAATGCCAATCCGCAATGACCGATGTCAGCCGCCGATTGATCTCTTCGGGGAATGGCCGGCGCTTGTCGTAGGTGCGCAACCCCGCCTCGACATGCGCCACCTCCACCTGCGCGTAAAAGGCTGCCAGCGACGCGGCGAAGGTCGTTGTCGTATCCCCCTGAACAATCACCAAACGCGGTCGCTCGGCTTCCATCACACTCCGTAGTGCGACGACCACTGCGGCCGTGAGTTCGTAGAGATCTTGATCCGGCTTCATGAGACCCAAATCAATGTCCGGGCGGATCCGGAAAACGGACAACACTTGGTCCAGCATAGTCCGGTGCTGGGCCGTCACGCACACGCGCACATCCACACGCCCGCGCAATGCCTCGATGACCGGCGCCAACTTGATCGCTTCGGGGCGCGTGCCAAACACGAGCAAGACCCGATCCCTCCGAGTTGTGTGATGTCCGCTGCGGCTCATGACGAACCTCCTCGGTTCGCAGGCGGCAAGTACCGGCGCAACTCGGCGCAAACTTCGGGCTTCTCCGCAGCCAAGTTGTGGCGTTCCTCCGGATCGGCCGAGAGGTCGAACAGCTCCTCGCGCACCGCGCCAATACCCCTTTCACTGGCGGGCAGGGATTCTGGCGGTGCATCGACGGGCGAATGCGGCTGTGTGACTAGATACTTCCACCGGCCTCGACGCACTCCACGTGCGGCCTGCCCCACACGCACCTTTCGCCCGCCGACTTCGAGGATGCGACTCGCATCTAGTGTGGCCCGCCCGTAATTCTCCAAGGCAATGGCCATCTCATCGTGCCGGCTAGTGGAAGGTTGCAGCACGAACCCCTCGAACCCTCGCTCCGGAAAGCTGACACGTACCGGCAAACCTAAAAGTTTCACGAGAGTCGGCGCAATCTGCTGCAACGAAACCGGTGTGACGATTCGTCGAGATCCGAGCCTTGCGCGCTGGTTCGCGGGCGGAACCACAACGAGGGGGACTCGGACCGAAGCCTCGTACAAGCTCGCCGCCACGCCATAATCGCCATGCTCCAACAAGGCAAAGCCGCTCTCGCCGTGAACCACCAGCCAGAGGTTTTGGTCGAGACCCAGCTTTACGAGTCCTTCGAGCAAACGTCGCAACTCCCGATCCAGCTCGCGCACCCGATCCGCGTACGTTTGCGCCGACCACACGATAGGCGCTTCGCTCGATCCCAAAGGAGCAGCCCCGAAATACTGCACCCAGAGAAAGAACGGTCGCTTCTGGTGCGTGGCGAGAAAACCAAGGGCTGCATCGGTGGTAAAGCGGTCTCGCTTGCGTCCGTTGGCAGACAGCTTCGCCTGGCGCGCGCTGTACGCAAAACGCCAGTCGTGGAACACAAGCGCAGGCATCGGGAACGGATCTTCAGAGTGATCGATCACCGGCACATCGTATCGGTCATCGAACCGAGAAAACCCGCGGAATCCGAACACCGAGGCCAATTCATAGCTTCCGACCACGGCCCCAGTGTCGTAGCCTACAGCAGAAAACAGCTCGCCCAGTTGCAGCGCAGCGGGAGCCATACTGTCCTTGGGACCCCGCACTCCGTGGTGGGCTGACAAGCCGCCGGTCAACAACGTCGCCGCTGAGGCTCTTGGGTACGGGGCGTTCGCATAAGCCTGCTCGAAACACCAGCCAACGGTACAGAGATGCGCGAGAGTGGGAGCCGGCGGTTCCGCCCCCATAGAGGGGAACCGAGCGTTCCACGGAAGCAGGCAATCCCTTCGCACCCCACCCAGCGACACGAGAAGCACGCTCGGGCGCTTAGCTTGCGCCGCCACGAGCCAAACAAATCCTGCAGCCACAAGTACTACGGCGAGCTGCGCCGCCCGTGACCACATCGCCATACGAGAGCCCGAACCCGCACTTAGGCACTAGCGGCCTTGGCCTCTATGGAGGCTGCTTTGGCGGGCCCCGAACGAAGCGGCAGCCCTCGAAATAGGCGGACTTTGTCGCAGTCCGTACAGTAATGGCCTGCGGGCAGCGGTGTGTGCGGCCGAGTCCAGATCCGACGGGCAGCGATGAACTTTTCGTTGTTCCACATCTGGCGAAACGTTCCGGGGCGATAGGTGTCGAAATCGTCTTTCTTGTGAAACCCGGAACAGCACGAGGCAAATCCGCCGTCCCAGTGAAACACGGCCTTCTCCCAAAGCCACACGCAACGATTCGGCCGGATGTCCAGGTAGTCGAACGAGTATTGGCCTTTCGGCGCCCAGGCTGGATCCTCGTATAGCCCACCCACGGCCGAGAAGTGATCCACGCCAATTTCGTTGGCCAAGGCGCGTGCTTGGTCGACCAGGGATTCGTTATGCGCAAACACCAAGTACTGCCACGTAATATACGGCTTCGAGCTTCCCCGGCGCTGTTTGGCCGCCACGAACTTACGCACGTTCGAAAGGGCCAGGTCGAATCGGCCGCCGCGCCTGTACTTCTCGTAACTTGCCTGGTCGGCACCGTCGATCGAGGCCGTGAGATACGAAAGACCGGCCTCGACCACGGCTTCCACTCGTGCCTCGTCGAGCGGGAAACTCAGGTTACTCGAAATGATCGTCGGCACGCCCCGCTCCTCGGCATACGCAATCATGGCGGGGAGGTCCTTTGCAAAAAACGGCTCTCCCCAATTGAAGAGCTCGACCGAGTACGCATAGGGGCCAAGCTCGTCAATGATGTGGCGGAAGGTTGCCAGGTCCATGTGCCCTCGCCCCCGGCCTCCCTGCTCGCCGCGCCCGGTGGGGCAAAATGGACAATGCAAGTTGCATTTGTTGGTGACATCCACGCACAGCAAGTACGGGTAAGACCACAACCGCTCTCGGCCAAGTTTCATTTCCGCCTTGACCAAAAGGAAATTCAAGCGCTTGCGGACGCGGCGCCACCAATGCGACATGCTCGCATTCCTATCACACGCGCTTCACACATGGAAATGGACAGTGCGGGCCCCCCGCGCCCCTATGTGTCGGTTGTATGCCTCTCCGCGGAGTCAATCCACCCCTCTCCCCTCCAGGCAGCGAGTAGCCGCAGGCCGCGCGGGCAGCGCCATGCGCGACCACAAGGGTCGGCCCAACAGGTACCGCGAATAGGGTCGCCCGAAAGCCGGATGAGGGCGGGGCGGAACGGCCAGTGGTGAGTCGCGAATAAAGAATAACGAGCGGCGAACGGCCCGGAGGCCGTAGGCACGGCATGCCGTGCCCGACCATCCTGCCGGTCTCCCGACACCCACGGCAGGGGCGGGGGCGACCGCAAGGGTCGCCCCTACAGGTACCGGGGAACGGGAAGATCGTGCAGTCGTAGGGGCGCACGGCCGTGCGCCCCTACGACGTTCGGAAAGAGGTCGTCGGCTGGCCGGCGGAACCAGCCAGCAAAATCGCCGGTCCGTGCTCAGCTTTCGGTAGCGGTCGCGCGCAGCATCCAAGCGTACTTTTCGTGCCGCTCCATCAAGCCGGTCAGGAAGTCCGCCGTTCCGACGTCGTGATGCTGGTCTTGCGTGGCCGCGATGTCCTGTCGCAACTGGCGCACGATCGCTTCATGATCCTCTGCGAGGTTGCGCACCATCTCGCGGGCCGAGGGCACCTTACCCGGCTCTTCGCGCAGGCGTGCGGCTTGGCGAAATTCCTCCAATGTTCCGGGGGCCACGCCTCCCAGCGAGCGGATGCGCTCGGCGACCTCGTCCACGATGTCATCGAGGGCTTCGTACTGCTCCTCGAACAGCTTGTGCAGGTCGTGGAACTGCGGCCCCACGACATTCCAGTGGTAGTTGCGGGCTTTGGTGTACAAAACGAACTCGTCGGCCAAGAGCGCCCGCAGAATCGCACAAACGGCCTCTCTTTGTTGCTCGGTCAAGCCAATGTTCACTCGCATTGTTCAACCCTCCTTTCGCAGGCCGCAAATGTAATGCCTTTTGTTGCGGAGACAAATGTTTTCTTTAGATTGCAGGCATTGGTCCTGCCTATGGATTTGACAGCCATCACACTCACCGAGCTTCGCTATTTAGTTGCCTTGGCGGACACGGGTCACTTCGGAAAAGCTGCGGCCAAGTGCTTTGTGACACAGCCAACCTTGAGCGTCCAGTTGAAGAAACTGGAACACAACCTCGGTGTGCAGTTGATCGAGCGCGATCCGCGGTGCGCCCGCTTGACCGCTGTGGGACACCAAGTGGTCGCGCACGCACGAGCGATTCTCGAACACATTCAAGCCATTGGAGACGCGGCACTCGGGCAAAGCGACCCGCTCGCGGGGGAGTTCCATCTGGGAGTGATTCCGACGCTCGGCCCGTATTTGCTTCCGCAGCTCCTCGAGTCGCTGCAACGCAAGTTTCCACGGCTACACCTCTCCGTGGTGGAGCAACTGACGGCCACGCTTGTGGACGAGTTGGTCGCGCATCGTTTGGATGCCGCGCTTCTGGCCTTGCCCGTCGACGAGGAAGGTCTCGCCGCGATGCCCTTGTTCGACGAGCCGTTTTGGGTGTTGCTGCCCAAAGGGCATCCCCTGGCGAAGCGCAAGGAAATCCGAGAGGGAGACTTGGAAAACCAGACCGTTTTGTTACTGGCCGAGGGCCACTGCCTGCGAGAGCAAGCGCTATCCGTTTGCACCCAAGCGCGAGCCGGCGTGGCTGCGGATTTGCGCGCCTCTAGCCTCGAAACCCTACGCCACCTCGTCATTGCGGGTTATGGCTGCACGCTGATTCCCGAGCTCGCCGTACCCAAGCTACACGATTCCAAAGCGATCGTACGGCCCTTGGTTGGCGAGAAGGCGTTCCGGCGAATCGGGATTGTGTGGCGGCGAACTTACCCCCGCCCGGAATCGGTAGCGGCTCTCGGACAGTTCGTTCAGGAACGGGCGCTGGCTAGTGGCGTCGGTTCGGTCCGCTCCCCCCAATGCGGCTGAAAAAAGACCGATCCCCGCCCACGAGCAAGCTCGCTAGGGAAGCGCCTCTAGAGATTTCCGGCCCGCCACTGCTTCCTTGCCCTGCCGCAGCAACTGGTCGTACCGAGACAAAACTCGGGTGACGTACTCCAAGGTTCGGCCACCTTGGGCGTAACCCGAAGGTAAGCCGCGATAAAAGGCCTCGATTTCCAGCAGCGGCAGCACCCGCGCCACGTGCCCCTGCCAACGATGCGGGTCGAGCCCGAATCGGCGGGCAAGTTCTTGCGCGTCACGCACGTGGCTCGGCCCCATGTGATACGCGGCCAAAACAAAGGGCAATCGCTCCGCCTGGACGACGTCGGAAAAGACTTCTCCCAAGTACGTCAGGTAGCGCACGCCTGTACGAATGTTGCTTTCCGGATCCACAAACTGCCCTTCGCCCACCTGGGCCGCAGCAATGGGGCGCACCTGCATGAGGCCCACGGCACCACGTTCACTGACCGCTGCGGGATCGAAGCCGGACTCCTCGGCGATAATTGCGGCAACGAGTTCCCAGTCCAACCCGGCTGCATGGGCGTAGGAAACGATCCAATGGTCGTAAGGTGAAAACCCCGGCTCCCAAAAAGGCTGAACGCCCGAGTCCCAGAGTTGGCTGGCCCAGGTTACCGACTCACTGCTGCGCTCTACGGCTATCCTCCAGCCATCGAGAGCAATGGTCCAAGCGCGCTGCTCACGGTCCGGCCGCGAATCCGCCACAGAGAAGTCAGCTCCACGCGTGTCCTCATCGGGTACCGAACGAAAGCCGGGAACGTGTCGTGCCGCGATGAGCACCGCCACAGCCGCGCCAACACCGCCGAAAAACCACTTCCAGTGTGGATCGGTTCGCCCCAAAGCCACGTTGCCAGCATGGCGGCAAGACTTGCGGGACGCAAGATCCTCTCCCTGACGGAACTCCCGATGCCGTTGCCCCGAATCTCCCCTCTTCGCTATCGGCAAGCCCATGGGAGGCTTCGCGGAGTGGCATTGGCAGATCCCTGAGTTGTTCAACATCGGTGTGGCCTGCACCGATGTGCACGCAAACGGGGCACGAGCGAACACACCCGCAGTCATCGTGGACGATGATCGCACGGGCACCCAAATGGTGACCTTCGCCGAGCTGGCCGAGCAAACGAGCCAGATGGCTCAACTCTTACGCGACTTAGGTGTGAGCCGCGAAGACCGGATTCTCATTCGGCTTCCGAACTGCGTGGAATATCCCATTGTATTTCTCGGGGCACTCAAACGTGCGGCGATCCCCGTACCCAGTTCGATTTTGCTCACTGCCGACGAAGTGGCGTTTTTGCTAGCCGATTCGGGTGCGGTCGGGGTGGTGACCGATAGCGAATCTTGGCCCTTGCTGGAGCACGCCATCGGAGGTGCTCCGCTTTTGCGCTGGGTCCTTGTGACCGGGGAGTCTGTTCCATGTAGTTCCGCAGGGCGCATTCGGGTCGAAGCCCTACGCCCCGCTCTCCGCTCGATCACTCGCTGGCAGCCTGCCGAAACGACGCGCAGCGAGGATCCTGCCTACCTCGTGTACACCTCGGGTACCACAGGCTACCCGAAAGGGGTGTTGCACGCGCATCGCGTGCTGCTCGGTAAGCAACCGTCCTCAGAATACTGGTTCAACTTCTTGCCCACCGGCGAACGAGTCCTGCACTCCGGAAGGTACAACTGGACGTACGTGCTCGGCACCGGCCTGATGGATCCGCTGTATCGCGGGCACACCACCATCGTGCACGAGGGCAGCACAGATGGTCACGTTTGGCCGATGCTGATCGCAAAGTACGGTGCCACGACGTTCATTGGCGTGCCCACGCTCTACCGCCACATCTTAGAGCGTACCACGGCGACGGCTGCCGATGTACCGACCTTGCACCACTGTATGTCGGCCGGCGAGCAACTGTCCGCCGACCTCCTACGGCGCTGGCAGGAACGCTTCGGCTTGCCCATTTACGAGGGTCTCGGCATGACCGAGTGTTCGTATTACATTTGCCAAACCGCTCGCCGCCCCATTCGACCTGGCTCCGCGGGCTTCATTCAGCCGGGGCACAACGTGCGCATTCTCGATCCCGAAACAATGCAAGAGTGCGGGGTGAACGAAGAGGGGATGCTCTGCATTCCTCGCTCGGACCCAGCGTTGATGCTGCGTTATTGGAACCGGCCGGAAGAAACGGAACGCTGTTTCAAGGGTGACTGGTTCCTCACTGGTGATTATGCCCGCAAGGACGCAGACGGCTACATCTGGTTCCTCGGCCGGCGTGACGATCTGATCAAGTCGTTCGGTTATCGGGTATCGCCGCTCGAAGTGGATCGGGTCCTGAGGGAACACCCGGACGTGCTCGAAGCTGCGACTACGGCGGAAGAGTTGGACGCGAACAAGCGACTCGTGGTTTCCTATGTGATCCTGCGACCGGGGTGCGCCACTACCGCTCGCGACGTCCTTGAGTTTGCTCACCGCCACCTAGCGTCCTACAAGGCGCCGAGGGTGGTGTATGTAGTGGCGGACTTCCCGCGCACGCGCAATGGGAAAGTCCTGCGTCGCGGTTTGCGGCCCGAGCTGGCCCTGGCCAAGGCCAGCACCATGGAGTGGGCAAGTCGGGCGGCACCTAGTTGATTTCCAGAGCCGCATTGAGCGGTGCGGCTCTGGAGTTTTTTCTCCTTGCGCGCTGGACTGGCCGGCAAAAGCTGGTTTCGTGAAGCTATGTGGTCGTCAGTTTCACCGGCTCTACTGGGTCTCGCATCGCTGCTCGTCGTCTTCACGAGTGCATGGCTTGTCAGTCTCCGAAGGCGGAAAGCGTGCATCGTGGACAGCATTTGGGGGCTGAGTTTCCTGCTCTTGGCATCCTTGTATGCCTACCTGGGCGGGCACCTGGAGGACGCGCGTAGCCGCGTGGTTTATGCCGCGGTGCTCGCTTGGAGTCTCCGGTTGGCCGTATATGTCACGTGGCGCAATTGGGGCGAAGCGGAGGATCCTCGCTACGCTGCGATGAGAGAGCATTGGGGGCAAGCGTTTTGGTGGGGCAGTTTCCTCAACGTATTTGCGTTGCAAGCTTGCTTGTCTTGGGTGATCGCGATGCCGTTGTACGCATTGTTTCTCAACGAGCCGCCACCTTGGACGCCTCTCGATTCTCTGGCCGGGGTGATGTTTCTCGTCGGTTTCTGGTTCGAAACGGTTGCGGACTGGCAGCTCGCACGCTTCAAGAGGGTGCCGGCCCATCGAGGCAAGGTACTACGAACGGGGTTGTGGCGCTATTCGCGACATCCCAACTACTTCGGCGAGTCGCTCGTGTGGTGGTCTTTTTATCTTTTCGCGGTCGCAGCCGGGGGCTGGTGGACGGTTTTCAGCCCGGTTCTGATGACCTATTTGCTCCTGCGGGTATCGGGAGTGCCACTGCTCGAGAGCCACCTCGCCAACACTAAGCCCGAATATCGGGATTACGTCGCGTCCACCAACGCATTCTTCCCATGGTGGCCGCGCCCTCGGCCCTAGGAGTCATTCTGCGCGGCCGCCGTCGGGTCAAGCCACCCGGGTTGCCGGAAGGGTGGCTTCCGCGAAGTGCGCGCAAATTCGGGGCACGAAGCTGTAGTGCGACACCCACCATTCGCGTCCGCCCCGAAAACCGAACAATTCTTCGCACGCCATGAAGAACAACCGCCAACGCTGAAACCACAGCTCCTCTTGCCCTCGTCCGTACGTGCCGGCGAGGATCGGTAGCACGGCAGCGCGATTTTGCTCCAAGCGCCTCCGCCACGCAGCGGCCGTGCGGCGATAATGGAGACCGTTGAGTCGCCAGTGGTTGGTCAGAGTCAAGTCGCGCTGGAAATGCGGGAGCAAATCGTCACTGGGCATGCAACCACCGGTGAAGAAGTAGCGCCCCATCCAGTTGGTTTCGCCCTCGGTGGTGTAGGGGTACGCAAAATAACGATGAACGAAGATGTGCACAAACAGCTTACCGCTCGGTTCAAGCCACGATGCGATACGGCGCAGCATTTCCGGGTAATTCCGGAGGTGCTCGAACATTTCGACCGACACGACGCGGTCAAAGCTCGTCGGAGCAGTGAATTCGTTCACATCCGCGGTAAGTACCCGCACGTTACGGAGCCCCCGTTCGCGGGCTCGCGCTTCGATGAACAAGCGTTGCGGAGCCGAATTCGACACTGCCCATACTTCCGCGCGAGGAAATCGCGCGGCAACCCACAGGGTCAAGGAGCCCCACCCACAGCCCAGGTCGAGCACGCGCTGGCCGTCCGCAAGTTCTGCGCGATCGGCAGTGAGCTGAAGCATGGCTTCCTCGGCTTGCGCAAGCGTAGACACACCCTCGGGCCAGTAACAGCAACTGTACTTCAGGTTTGGCCCAAGCACCTGGGCAAAAAATTCCGGGGGAAGCTCGTAGTGCTGTTCGTTGGCTTTCTCGGGGTGCAGCGCGATGGGGCTATGCTCCAAGGAGTCGACGAACCGGCGAAATCCGGCTCGGGGGTCATCGTCCGCCGCTCGGAGAGCGGAATTTTGCTCTTCCCGCAAACGTTGCCACAAAAACCAGCGAATTCCCCAACGCACAACCCGGTCGGGGAGTCTGCCGCGTTCCGCTAACTCGATCCACTTCTCGATCATCTCGTTCACCTCGGAAAGAGTGTGGCCGAAAAATAACCTGAACCAAGACGTTACCCTCTTTCTCATCGCGCGTTCCGGAACTGCCGCCCGACCGAGTTTTCGTTGATCGAGAAGAAATGTGCCAATGCCATCACCTGGGCGTAATCCGTTGACGCGCGCCAGCATTGTCCGGGTTCTGGTTTTCTCGACGGCTGGCCATGTTACAAACCGGTAGCGAGGTCGAAACCCAAAGTGACACCATTGCCCTCAGCTCGAGGTCGAACGCGCTTGATCCTGTTCAACGCTCTTACGGCATATGCAGTTTGGTTCGTGCTCGTTGTGGGAGCTGCGCGAGGTTCCACGCTGTTTCCAGCCATCATCGCTCTCGGTACGCTCGCGATCCACATCGCCACCGCGCCAGAGTGGCGTAGCGAGGCGGTGCGAATTCTCGCCCTCAGCTTTCTTGGTACGGTATTCGACACCCTATTGATTCATGCCGGAGCTTATACGCCGGTCGGTTACAACGGGGTGTTGTGTCCATTTTGGATCACTTTGTTGTGGGCCAATTTTGCCACCACATGGAACCTGAGCCTCGGCTGGCTCCAAGGGCGCCCTGTAATTGCGGGAACGGTAGGCTTGGTTGCGGCTCCCATCAGCTATGGTGCCGCGGCACGACTCGGCGCCGCACAAGTGCATGACCCGGAGCTGCTCGCGTATGGAGTATTGGCAGTTGCCTGGGCCGTGCTGCTGGCTGGGTTGGCTGCTGTCGCCAAGGCACGCTCGGTTCAAGTGGCAACGGTAGCGGTGTCTGCAATTTGTGTGTGTGCGACGACCTCCATGGCGGCCACACGCGTGGTTGCCGGTGTGCCTTTTGCCGAAAGTCTGGAAATTCACGGGGTAAAATTCCGACTTCAGGGAGCTGGAGTGCTTCGTTACCGCGTGGTGTTCCAAGGATACGCAGCGGCGCTGTATTTGGCGGAAGGGGTGCACTCATCGCGGGTGCTCGAAGATGTCCCCAAGCGACTCGAAATCCATTATTTCTGGACGATCCCCGCGGATGCATTCGGCAAAGCTGCAGGTGAGCTTTTGGAAAAAAACATTCCACCTGAACAGTTGCGCGCCATTCGCTCCCGCGTGGACGAACTCCACCGAGCCTACGAGACCGTCCAGCCCGGCGACCGTTATGCCCTGACCTATGTGCCGGGAATCGGGACGGAACTGACGCTCAACAATGTCGTGAAAGCCCGCATACCCGGGGCCGACTTCGCAGCCGCTTACTATGCCATATGGCTCGGAGAGCGACCAATCAGCAGCAGCCTCAAACAAGCGCTTTTGGGTCGCTGAGGCGGTACCCTCTGCCCTCGGAAGCTCTCCCTCGCAACTTCACCTGACTCGGTCAGCTACCAAGGAGGAACGCCGGCACCAAGCTGGTCGAACATCGCGCTTGTGCCGCCCCGCTCGAACGACGCGGGGGAACTGTGCAGACCGAAATGTTTCTCGTTGTGCCGTCACAACTTTCGCGTTGTGGGGCACACTCTACGCGACCACCCTGCACCGACCGTTGCGATCGAACCCCAGTAGAGTACCGAAGAAGCCATAGAGCTCGTCCTGAGCGCTCAGGAAAAGGCGGTAGCACTCTGCAAACGGCGGATGAGTTTTTCGTTTTCTTCCCAAAGCTCGGGCGGCAAGCGTTCGCCGAACTGTTTCAAGAACTCCCCCTGTGCTCCCGCGTTTTCGAGCCAACCCAGCCGATCCACCGCCAAGAGTTTCCGCAGCGTGTCGCGGCTGACATCGATGCCTTCCAAATCAATGTCTTTCACGCGGGGCAGCAGACCAATCGGGCTCTCCTCGGCGCCGACTTCTCCGTGGACGCGTGCGATGATCCAGCGCAGCACGCGCAGGTTCTCGCCGAAGCCGGGCCACATGAAATTACCGTGCTCGTCGCGACGGAACCAGTTCACGCGGAAAATCCGCGGGGCCTGAGCCATGCGCCTGCCCATTTGTAACCAATGGGCGAAATAGTCGCCCATGTTGTATCCGCAAAAGGGCAGCATGGCCATCGGATCGCGCCGCACCACGCCCACAGCCCCGCTCTGAGCCGCGGTGGTCTCGGAGGACAACACCGCGCCGAGGAAAACGCCGTGCTGCCAATCAAAGGCCTCGAACACGAGGGGGATCAAAGACGCACGCCGGCCACCGAACAAAATCGCCGAAATCGGCACGCCTTCTGGTGCCTCCCAATATGGCGACATGGACGGGCACTGGCGTGCTGGAGTCGTGAAGCGAGAGTTCGGGTGGGCTGCCTTGGTTTCGCTCTGCGGCGTCCAAGGGCGACCCTGCCAGTCGAGACACTCCGCAGGCGGCGTTTCATCCAATCCTTCCCAGTAGGGGGTCCCATCGGGGCGCAGCGCCACGTTGGTGAACAACGTGTTCCGCTGGATTGTTTTCATGATGTTGGGGTTGGTCTTCCAGTTGGTCCCTGGGGCCACCCCAAAAAAACCGGACTCGGGGTTGATGGCGCGGAGTTGGCGCAGCTCGTCCAGGTGCATCCACGCGATGTCCTCACCAACCGTCCACACCCGGTAGCCCTTTTGAGATTCAGGTGGAACCAACATCGCCAAATTGGTTTTTCCACACGCCGACGGGAAGGCGCCGCTCAAATACGTAATCCGGCCGTTGGGTTCCTCGACGCCCACGATCAGCATGTGCTCCGCGAGCCAGCCTTCGAATCGGGCCATGTAACTGGCAATCCGCAGGGCAAAGCATTTCTTGCCCAGCAGCGCATTACCTCCGTAACCCGAGCCGATAGACCAAATATCGCGCTCTTCGGGAAAATGCAGGATGAAGCGCCGATCCGGGCTCAAGTCTCCAAGGGAGTGCTGGCCTTTGACGAAATCGTCCGACGAGCCGAGGCGCTCCAGGGCCACTTTGCCCATCCGCGTCATGATGCGCATGCTGACGGCGACGTATGGGCTGTCCGTGACTTCCACTCCCACACGCGCGTACGGAGAGGTCGGAGGTCCCATCAAGTACGGCAAGACGTACATCGTCCGGCCGCGCATGGCACCTTTGAACAATGCACCGACCTTTGCCTTCGCCTCCTTGGGGTCCATCCAGTTGTTGTTCGGGCCTGCATCTTCTTTCTTGGGCGTGCAAATGAAGGTCAGATGCTCCGTGCGGGCAACGTCGCTGGGATGGCTTCGGTGCAAGTAGCAGCCGGGGAACCGATCTTGATTGAGCTCGATGAGCGTGCCGTCATCCAGCATTTCGCGGATCAGCCGCTCGTACTCCTCCTCAGAACCATCGCACCAAACAATGTTTTTCGGCTGGGTTTGCGAAGCGACCTGTTCGACCCATTGTTCCAGAGGCGTCGCCATTGGTGTGCTCTCCTTCCCCGGTGAAATCGCCCTCGAATTAACTCGCCGGCAAGGGCGCCAGCTCTCCGACGCATTCGTTGACTAACTCCCCGACCCCTTCGATCCACGAGCGAATCACGTCCCCTGGGCGCAAATATCGGCGAGGCTTGCGTGTGGAGCCTACGCCGGCAGGCGTTCCCGTGAAAATCAAATCGCCCGGCTCCAGTGTGCAACGCCGCGAGAGAAACTCGACGAGTTCCGGAACACTGAAGATCATTTCTCGCGTGCGGCTGTCTTGCATGCGCTCGCCGCTCACCTCGCACGTCAACTGCAGGTCGTTCGGATTGGCGAACGAATCGAGCGAAACGATTGCAGGGCCGAGCGGCCCAAACGTGTCGTACGATTTCCCCAGCGAAAATTGTGGGGGATTGCCGGCGAACTGGGCTTTTCGATCGGAAATGTCCTGGCCCACCGTAAAGCCGGCAATGTAATCGAGCGCATGTTCCGCTCGAATGCCGCGCCCGTGCCGGCCAATTACCACCACCAACTCCACCTCCCAGTCCACATAGTCCGAAGAAAGTTCGATCGGATGCCGAGGGCCCACGAGACAGTTCGGAAACTTCGTAAACACCAGTGGAATATCGGGAATGGGGAGCCCAGCCTCGGCGGCATGGTCCCGGTAGTTCAAGCCGATACCAAAAACCTTGCTCGGACGCGGCACGGGAGGGCCGAGTTGCTCCTCCGTCACGGGTCCCTCCACCGCTCCTGGTGAAAGCCCCGCAGCCCACTCCGCGACCTCGAACCAGCGATGGACAGCATCCATCGGATTGGAGGGGAAGCGGCCATGAGAGCCATGCTCCAGGTCCACAAATCCGTGGTCGAGCCACAAGCAAGCTCGGCCCGCACGGTTGATCAGACGCACGCTCATGGCTGCCGAAGCTCCTCTTCCGTAAAGCCGTAGAGCTGCGCGAGCTCCGGGTCTTTACGCGCCAGCATCTTTGCGAGGCTCACCATCACGCGGCACTGCTTCCAGGTGGCATCGTCCTGCATTTTACCATCGATCATTTGCACGCCGCGTCCATCGGGCATGGCCGCCATCACTTTGCGCGCGAAGGCCACCTCTTCCGGGGGCGGGCTAAACACTTTCTTGGCGATGGGAATTTGACTGGGATGAAGCGACCAAGCGCCCACGCAACCAAGCAGGAAGGCGGCTCGGAACTGGTCTTCGCACCCGAGCGGGTCCGAGATATCTCCAAACGGACCGTAAAACGGCAGGGCGCCTGTTGCCGTGCAGGCGTCCACCATGCGCGCGATGGAGTAGTGCCAGGGGTCTTGTTGGGCTACCGGACGGGGGGCTTCGGGATTTTTCGGGTCCGGGTCGGCACGGACCAAATACGCTGGGTGTCCGCCGCCCACACGCGTTGTCTTCATCCGGCGCGAAGCCGCGAGATCCGCAGGGCCAAAACTCACTCCCTGCATGCGGGGGCTTGCGGCGCAAATCTCTTCCACGTTGATCATTCCGAGCGAGGTTTCCAAGATGGCGTGGACGAGGATCGGTCGGCTCAGCCGGGCGCGTGCCTCGAGCTGCGCGAGCAAGCGGTCGACGTAGTGAATGTCCCACGGACCTTCCACTTTCGGGACCATGATCACTTCAATGCGCTCTCCAGCTTCGGTGACGACGCGGATCATGTCGTCCAGAAACCAGGGGCTTTCGAGGCTGTTCACCCGCGTCCACAGCGGTGTGTCCCCCAAGTCGACTTCCCGCGCGATGCGAATCAGGCCTTCGCGCGCAGCCTCCTTTTTATCGATGGGTATGGCATCCTCGAGGTTACCCAAGAGGATATCCGCCTGCCGGGCAAGCTCCGGCAGCTTTGCGGCCATCTTCGGGTTGCTGGGATCGAAAAAATGGATCACGCGCGACGGTTTGACTGGCACCTCTTTGAGGGGTTCCGGGGCACCAATCGCCAAGGGTCGAAAAAACTCCCGCGGATTTCGCATCGAGCCTCCCCTGAAAATGTGAAGTAACGCGCAGCACTTTCTAGTCACTTCCGTACACCTGGGGCAACCCGTGAACTTTTCTTCCAGGGAGCATTAGAAAAAGGGTACGGTTGTTCGACCAACGTGAGGCCGGTAAAAGTGCTGGCACCATGAACCTCGGAAAGCTCGGAATTAGTCTGCCCGTTCCACCCGATGTGCAAACCTGTGTTTGGTGGGCGCAACGGGCGGAAGACCTTGGCTACGAAAGTGTGTGGATTGCCGACACCAATGGGCCTGACCCGTTTGCGCTCGCGGCGGCGGTGTGCCAGGCAACGAAAACGCTGCGAGTCGGCATTGCCGTGACTCCTGTTTACACCCGCACCCCAGGAGTTTTGGCCCAAGCCGCCGCCACGATTGCGCAACTTGCACCCGGCCGGTTTATTTTGGGTGTCGGCTCATCGAGCCACACGATTGTCGAACAGTGGCATGGGCTCGCGTTCGCCAAGCCGGTGTCGCGAGTGCGCGAAACGGTGCAACTCGTACGGAGTCTGCTGCGGGGGGAGAAGAGTGCCTTCGAGGGACGCACGGTGCGCAGCCGGGGCCTGCGCCTATTGATGCTCCCAGCAGCGCCGGTGCCCATTTATGTGGGTGCCTTGCGGCCCCCCATGCTCGAGTTGGCTGGAGAGGTGGCCGACGGTGTGGCGGTGAATCTTTTTCCCGCTTCTGCTCTGCCGCGCATGCTGGAACACGTTGCCCAAGGAGCACAACGTGCTGGCCGCGACCCAAACAACATCGAGGTCGTGTGCCGCCACCAAGTCATGGTGACCAGCGACCGCGCCGCGGCTCGCGAATTATTCCGAAGTGCCCTTACGGGTTACTTTGCCACTCCGGTCTACAATCAGTTTGCCGCTTGGTATGGGTTCGAAGAGGAAGCCCGACTGATCGCCGAAGGTTTCCGCAAAGGAGATCGTGCACTCACGCGCAAAGGCATGAGCGATCGTTTTGTAGATGCTCTGGCGATTTTTGGATCTCTGGAAGAATGCCGCGAGCGCATTGCCGAGTACGTGGCCGCTGGCGTGCACACGACCGCGATCAGCGTGCTCAGCTTCGATCCTGACGTGGTTCGCGCAACACTGGAAGGCTTGGCGCCCGCTCGGGCGTGAGCCGAGGGCCGCCTTTCGAGCCCGACGCCAAGGGGCGAATCAGCGTGCCCCTTGATGTCGCGCCGGTTTGGAGAGGCTCGCGCAATGTCGCGCACGAGCAAGGGTAAGGGTGCATTTTTCCACTCTGCAATCGCTGCATCCCTCTCCGCCCTCCCCCGGCCTCGGCCAAGCTTCTCCCCGGGCGAGAGAGCTGTCCCCTTGTTTGCAGCATCTCCCCCATGAACACCCCTACTCCCTACGGAGCAGTCCCCTTTCCCCTTTTTCGCGAGAACGGCTGTGCTGCCGTTCCCGTGCGATGGCATCCTGTCGCGAAGCACGCACGGAGCCGCCCAGCGAATGCACTCTTCCATCCGACAGCTCGACGCGGCTCCGGCCAGCCTCAAGAGTACACGATGACGCTGCGAGCCACCTCGCCCTGCTCGATCAAGCTCATGGCGAGGTTAATGTCCTCCAGCTTCAGTCGGCGGCTGACAAGCTGATCCAACTTGATGCGGCCGGCCATGTACAGGTCCAAGATGCGCGGCATGTCGTAGCGAAACCGTGGCGAACCGTAGTACGAGCCAATCACGCTCTTTTCTTCCAGCGGAAAGTTCATCGCCGGAAAGGTCACTTGCTGGCCGAGAGCGGGCACGCCCACGATGACGAGTTTCCCCCCACGCCGCACGGCGCCGAACGCTTGCTGGATCAAATTCGGATTGCCGACCACTTCGAAAACGATGTCGGCCCCCTTTCCTCCGGTCAGCGCGCGCACCTGGTCGGTCCAGTCTCCCTGGTTCGGATTGACTGTATCCGTGGCCCCGAACTGCCGAGCGAGATCGAGCTTTTTCTCCACCAAGTCCACCGCAATGATGCGCTCGGCTCCGCACACCTGTGCCCCTTGGATCACGTTCAACCCTACGCCGCCACAACCGACCACAGCCACCGTGTCGCCCGGCTCCACTCGCGCCGTGTTCATTGCCGCGCCGACACCGGTCATCACCCCGCACCCAACCAGGCAAGCGCTGGTCAAGGGAACATCTTTGCGAATCGGAATGACAGCTTGTTCTGGAACCACCGTGTACTCCGCAAACGAGCCGCACCAGTGGCGCAAAGGCTGGCCATTGAGCTGAAAGCGAGTGGTGCCATCGTACATGGCACCGGACATGGTGGCCATCGCAGCCTTTTCGCACAGGTGCGGGCGCCCGCGCCCGCAATCACGGCAGTAACCGCACGAGTACAGCCAGGTCAGGATCACGTGATCGCCTTTTTGTACCGAGGACACACCGGGGCCGACTTCCTCGACCACCCCGGCACCCTCGTGACCAATGATAATCGGAGGCATCATCGGCAACAGCCCCCGCTGGATGCTCAAATCGCTGTGGCACACCCCGCTGGCAGCCACCTTCACGAGCACCTCTCCTTGGTGAGGCTTGTCGAGTTGCACGTTTTGAATCTGAAACGGTTCGTTCCAAGCCTGTAGTACCGCCGCTTTCATCTTGCGCTCCTCTCGCGTGGTGACGAAGATGGCCGCCTAGTTAATGCAGGCCCCAAGCAAAGGCAATGCAATGAACCGAGAAGAGAACAGACCAGTGGCCATTGTGACAGCGGGAGGGGCGCGCGTTGGGCAGGCAATCTCGCTGGCGTTTGCACGGTCCGGTTACGATCTCGTTTTGCACTACCGAACTCTCCGCCCTTCCGTGGACGAAACTCGCACGCTCGCCGAGGCGGCGGGTGCGTCCGTGAAACTGTGTCGGGCCGACCTCTGCGTGCGCGCACAAGCAGAGAGCGTCGTGGAGGCGGCGGTGGCGCAATTTGGCCGCGTTGACGTGCTGGTGGCCAACGCGGGAGCATTCCAGCGAACGCCGGTGGAAAATTTATCGGAAGAAGCTTGCCAGCGGATGCTCGACGACAACCTATTTGCCACTCTTTGGATCGCACGTGCGGCCGGCCTATGGATGCGCCGGCACAGCGGAGGCAGCATTGTAGCTGTGGCGGATGTCGCCGCGCTTCGACCTTGGCAAGGCTATCTTGCGTACAATATTGCCAAAGCCGGCGTGGTCACGCTCGTTCGCACGCTAGCGAAAGAACTCGCCCCCGAGGTGCGCGTGAACGCAGTCGCGCCAGGACCGGTTTTGTTTCCGCCAGGATCGAGCCCCGAGCTGGTGGAACGCGAGATTGCGCGCACGCTGCTCAAACGGGCGGGCAGCCCTGAAGCCGTTGCCGACGCGGTGTTGTTTCTTTGCAAGAACGACTACGTCACAGGCGTCATTCTTCCTGTGGATGGCGGGCGGTTGCTTGGAAGCGACGACGGCTACTGATTTTTGGCGCGAGGTCTTTGGCCGACGCGCTCCCGTAGAGATCGAGATTGGTTCGGGGACCGGATCGTTTTTGCTGGCCGCAGCCAAGCAACGGCGCGAAATCAACTTCCTGGGAATCGAACACTCGCGCAGTCGCGCGGAGCGACTCTGTGCTTTGGTGGAATCTCATGGACTCGACAACGTGCGCGTCTTGCACGCACCCGCTCAATGCGTGGTTGAGCATCTGCTTCCCGAGGCCTCCGTGAGTGCGTATCACATTTATTTCCCCGACCCGTGGTGGAAGCGGCGCCACCACAAGCGGCGACTGTTCACTCCCGCATTTGGTCGCGCGCTGGGACGGACATTGGTTCCGCGAGGTCGGGTATACGTGGCCACCGATGTTCTCCTCGTCTGGACCTTGGCACGAGAATGTTGCGTGGTCCACGGCGGGCTCGAACTCGTTGCCGAAAAGGCTCCCCCTAGGCCAGTGCGCACTGCGTTCGAGCAAAAAGGCCTCGCACGCGGGGCCACGATTTGGGAAGGCACCTTCGAGCGCAAGAGCAGCGAGAGCCCCGCTTGGGGGAACGCAGCAGCGCCGCACTAAGCGCCGCCGCGAGACACGCGCTTCCAATCGGCTCTCCCGAGGCCCCCAAAGGCGAGCAACAAGACAACGTACAAGCCCATCGTCACGATTGCCCACAACGGGCCGCTCCGCCATCCCAGGACAAGGGCTGGGATGACTGCTCCCATACCCGCAAAAACTGCGGGAGCGCTCGCGCGCATGCAGTCGGTCATGACGGTCCGCGTGGCAGTGAACGCAAACCAAAGCACCAGTGCGACCACGCTGCTCAAGAGCGTTGCGGCCGCGGCACCCGGTCCCCCGTAGCGTGGGATCCAAAGCAAATTGCACAACACGTTTACGAGCACAGACAACGAGCTGACGAGCAAAAGGTGACGGTACCGGCGCTCGATCAAAAACACGTTCACGTACACCGCGCCCAGGTAAGCCAAGAGCATGTTCCAGCTCAGCAACACCACCGCCGGCCACGCATCACGGTACTTTCCCCCGAACACCAACGTAAGCAAAGTGGGCGCAAAGTAACTGCAGGCAAGCGCAAGCGGCACGCCAACGGCCGCCAAGTAACGAATGCCCAACTGATAGCGCCGCCGAAACAACTGCGGATTCGACCGGTGGCTCGCCGCCAAGAGGGGAAAGAGCGAAAGCATGAGCGCCTCGGAAAACATGCCCAACGCCTCGGTGAGTCTCACCGCGGCCGCGTACTGCCCAACCTCCTCGGGCCCCCGCAACTCGAACAACAAGATTTGATCCACTCGCAGCGCCGCCATGAAGAGCAACGCAAGCAGTCCGACCTGAATTCCTTCGCCCAACAAGGTTCGTACTTCCTTGACGTCGAAGCGCGGGTGGATTCTCGCCTGCCAGTGCACGGCGGCCAGAAAGACGAACGACACCACCAGGCCGTTGGCCAAACCGGCCGCAAACACGGAAACAACCGATGCCCCCCACCACCAGCAAGCCAACACCAGGACGAGAAAACTGCTGCTGCCCCCTAAGCTGACACGATAATAGTGTTGCACTCTCAAAGTGCTTTGAAAGTAAGACCGTGCCAACAAATCGAACCCGAACGGCAAACCGCCGGCCGCCAAAAGCAAACAAGCAAAGGTGGTTCGATCGAGCTGCAAGCCCCACCCCACGACTAGACCGGTGAGTGCCGCCACTAGTCCCAGTCCGAAACGCAGCCACAAGGCGGTTCCCAGCAGCACACTGGCTTTTTGGGGCCTCGCCGAGAGTTCCCGCGTCAGCACGCGTTCCATTCCAAGGTCGGTCAGAAAGCCGAGAAAAAACACGACGGACCCGACGAAGGCATAAACGCCGAACTGCTCCGTGCCGAGCATGCGTGCGAGCGCGATCATCGTGACGAGATGGATCAACTTGTGCAAAGCCATCCCGCCAAAACCAGTGAGGGAATTCCTGAGAAGTTGGCGGCTCATGGCTCTCGGAGCACGCGATGCCCCTGGGGAGTTGTCTTGGTGGGTACGGGTCGTTCCCTAGCCTGATCCCGGTCCACGGGCAGTCCACACCGATGACCACTCGGTCGCTATTGTAGGCCAAGTTCGCGCAGTGGAAGGCGGCCCGTCATGCCATCCACAAAGCCGCGCACGAGCCAAAGGTATGATTTGATTCGATCACCCCGAAAGAGGCCGGCAACAACCCACCACGCGACCCCGAGCGTGAACAAGGTCACAAATTTGCAGAACTGTGCCGGCGTGGCGTGCTTGCGCGCGAACAACATGCTGTTTCGACCTAGAAAATAGAGGACCGGGAACGGCCGGGGCCGCGCCGGATTCGCTGCACCAAACCCGCGGTGGTAAATCACGGCACGTCCGTTGTACACAATGCGAAAGCCGGCTTGGCGCGCGCGGGCACACCAATCCACATCCTCGTGATATCCGAAAAACGCTTCATCGAAGCCGCCCACCGCTTCGATGGCCGCCCGCCGCATCATCATCCCGTTCCCAATGATCCAGTCCACGTCCTTGACGACGGTGAGTTCCGGCCCATCGGGCACCCGCGAGCCGACCAAATGAACCAAGTCGCGGTGGTAGCGAAGCTCCCCATACGCGCCCCAAACAACGCTGTGGTCTTCTAAGAGGATGTTTTTCGCACCCACCGCACCGATCCGATCGTCGCTTTCGGCCACCCGCACGAGCTCCGTTAACAGATCCGGATGCAATTCCGTGTCGTTATTGAGCAACAGTACATAGTCGGCGCCCTGTCGCAGTGCGTCTTGGATACCCCGGTTGTTGCCCCCGCAAAAGCCCAAGTTTCTTTCCATGACCAACACCCGCTGTTGCGGGAAGCGCTCGCGGATGGCCTCGACACTGCCATCGCAGGACGCGTTGTCCACGACAGTGGCGCTCCAGTTCGAGTAGCGAATCCGGGGAAGCGTCGAGAGGCACCGCAGCACATCTTCCTTCCCGTTCCAGTTCAAGATCACCACCGCAACGTGCGGCTCACGCATGCTGCGCTCCCCAATTCTCGTCATGCCACTCGGCGCGACTCGCAAGCCCCAACTGCTCCAACGGTAGCGGCCGCCGCAGCAAACCATCGCGAACCCCCTGCAGTCGCAGCCGAAACCCATCGAGTTCGTTGCGGCGCCACCGCAAAACACCGTCCTTCATCAGATTCACGATCAGATGCACCGCATACTTGGCTTGCAACCGCAGCGGAGCGTGCTTGCGCACAAATAAAATCGCATTGCGAGCGGATAAGTATGTAATCGGGCTGGAGTACCCGCCACCATTCGTTGAGGCGTGCATGTGATGGCGGACGACAGCGGTCGGCACGTACGCCACGCGATACCCGTTGCGGCGCGCGCGTGTGCACCATTCCAGGTCTTCGTGGTAAGCGAAAAATTCGCTGTCGAACAAACCGACCGTTTTCAACGCCTGGGCGCGGGCCAACATGGCACATCCGCTGATGTAGTCCGCAAATGCAAACTCGTTGAACTTCGTCACATCGGGCTCCATCCAGCCGCGCTGTTGGACCAAAGGACCATGGTAGGTCAAAACACCGTAAGCCGTGTGGATGCGGGGCGGAGTTTCGAGGGTCAGGGTTTTGGCACCGACGGCAGCCAGGGACGCATCTCGCTCCAGCGCTTGGACCAACTCTGCCAGGCATTCTGGTTCGGCTACAGCGTCGTTGTTGATCAGCAACACGGCATCGGCTCCGAGGCGGAGCGCACGCTCCATTCCCGTGTTGGCACCGCCCGCAAAGCCTCGATTCTCCCGGAGCAGCACCCAATCGAGCGCGATCCCTATGGCTTCGAAATACGGGCGCGGGTCCGAAGGCGACCCATTGTCCACGATGACGCACCGATCGGGTCGCAACGTACCGCGGTATAGGCTTTCGACACACGCCCGCGTCAGTAAGGCACGGTTCCAGTTCACGACAACGGCCACTACCCGCATGGGCACCCCTTTAACCTGCCGGCCGCCGCGCCACGGCCAACACTCCACCGGCCACGAGCCAGGGCGATATGGCAAACGCCAGCCGTTGCAGAAACCGTCCGCGCCGGTTCAGCTCCCACCGCTTGCGTCCCGGCTTCATATCGAACATCCCATCGCGGTATCCAAAGAAGGAGGAAGAATCGACCCACAGCCCCTTCCCCAATGGCAAGTGAAAGTCGTCGGCGTGAATGGAACTCACCGTAAAGCCTGCTTGCTCCAAAAAGCCGCGAAGCTCGCTTGCGCTGAAGCGATACTCGGCAAATTTCAGCTCCAGTCCACTCCGGCGCTTTTGCCAGTCGCGCAGGCGGCGCAGGTGGTTGATCACGCAACGGCGCCAAGGGTTGTTGTAGGGGACGGACACCAACGCTACTCCCCCGGGCCGAAGCACGCGGTACAGCTCGTGCAGCGCCGCCATGGGTCCGGCCTCATCGTGTTCGATCACGCCCAGAGAAATGATTCCTCCCAAGCTTTGATCTCGCAGCGGCAGTCGCAGGGTGTCGGAAGCAAACAACCAGCCGCGTGCACCGTTTTCTGCAGCCGCTCGCAGCGCCGGCAAGGCAAGGTCCGTTCCCAGCACGTGGAACCCGTGACGGCGCAAATAAATGACCCAGCGGGCCAAGCCGCAACCGGCATCGAGAACGGCGCAATCGCGCGGAAGCTCCCGCAAGAACACAGGCAGTGTGGTCTCGTATCCGCACAGGTCCACGTGGTCGGCCACACTGTCGAAACTCCAGAAAATCTGGCTCGCCGCAATGCCCGTATCCACGGTGTAGTATTTGAAACTCAACGATCTTCCTCCTCGCGCAGCCCCAGTTCCACCAATGGAATCGGCCGATCCCGTAACGCATCGAGCATCCCACGCACTTTCAACACAACACCTTCCTGCTCTCCCGTGAGGGAGCGCCGCAGGTACTGCAAAGGCAGCGTACATACCTGGAAGGAGACAAACTTAATTTTCTGGAACACACTCCCATGTTTCTGCACGAACAAAACCATGTTCCGCCCTGCCAGATACTGGCGAACGCTCACAAAGCGACGTCCCCCCGAACTCCCATGTCCCTTGTGATACACACGGCCATGCGGTGCAAACACAATGCGGTAACCTTTTTGCCTGGCCGTCGTACACCAGTCTACGTCCTCGTGATACGCGAAAAACGCATCGTCAAACAGCCCGACATCCAAAAGAGCGCTGCGGCGCAGCAACATGGCTGTTCCTGGCACCCACTCGACGTCCCGCTCCTGGGTAAAACGGTAATCATCCGGCCAGTAGTACCCGATGAGGCGGACCAGTCCCTGGCGGTACGTTACATGTCCATACGCTACCCAGATCCGGGTCGGGTCGTCCCATGCGAGAATTTTCACTCCGACCGCGGCAATCCTCGAATCCCGCTCCGCGGTATCCACGGCGCACCGGATAACGTCTGGCTCCACGATGGTATCGTTGTTCAGCACGAAAACGTACTCTGCACCGGCATCGAGGGCATGACGCATGCCCGCGTTGTTCCCTCCGGTAAAACCGAGGTTCCTCGGCAAGCGGATACACGTGACCGTGGGAAAGCGCTCGCGCAAATGCGGAACGGGGTCCTGGCGGCTTCCGTTGTCGACCACGATGATTTCCAGGTTCGGGTAGTCCACCGCCAGCAAGCTTTCGACACAACGCTCGGTGTCGTCGTTTCCGTTCCAATTCACCACAACCACGCCGACCTTGGGATATGCCCGCATTGGACTAACCGGACACTACTTCGCGATACACCGCTAGCGTCTGCTCCGCCGTGCGACGCCAAGAAAAGAGCCGCGCCCGTTCGATTCCCTTGCGACGCAGCTGCTCCCGCAATGCGGCGTCGCCACAAACACGGCGGAGTGCCGCGGCAATGGCCTCTCGATCCACTGCCGGGAGGAACAACGCCGCCTCTCCAACGACTTCGGGAATGGAGGAATGTCGCGGTGCAATGACGGGGCAGCCACAAGCCAGAGCTTCCAGGAAGGAGAGCCCAAACCCCTCGTATCCCGAAGGACTGCAAAAAGCCAGTGCGTGCCGGTACAAGGCAGCCAAGGCTCGATCGGGCACCTCGCCCAAGTAATGGACCCCGGGTGGGGGACTTTGCAGAAACGAAGGTGCATAACCGGGCCGACGCCGCCCGACCAAAACTAAGCGAACGGGAGCAAGGTCCAGACTCACGAAAGCTTCGACCAAGGATTCCACATGTTTGCGAGGCTGCAGCGTACCAGCGTAGAGAACGTAAGGCCTGTCCACGCCGAACACACGCAAAATCTCATCGTCCCCTGAGTCGGCTTCGGCGTGAAAGACGTCGCTGGCAGCCAAAGGGACTACCGCGATTTTCTCGTGGGGGGTGCGTAATGTTCGGAGCAGATCTTGCCGGGCGTGTTCGCTATCGGCAATCACCCGGTGGGCCAGGCGGACAGACAACGGGACCAGCACCTTCTGGTGGATGCGTTGCAGAGGGGCAAACGATTCGGGCTGATGAAAAACGGCGAGGTCGTGAACCGTAACGACTCTCGGGATACGCACCGCCACAGGCAGCGTTCCCTTGGTTCCGTGATACACGTCCACCCCCTTCGCTCGCAAAGCAGCTCCGGCACGCTCTTCCCAAAACCCCTGCTCCCACGGATGCCGGAGAGGTATCTCGACGACCTCCCTGACTGGCCTGCCAGCAGCATTCAACGCGCTTGCATCGTCACAAACAACCAACAACTCGTGAGACCCAGGCAGTGCCGCCAGGGCTCGAATCAATTCCGCGGCGTAGCGAGCCGGCCCGCCCCGAATGCCCAGAATGGCGCTTATGGCAATGCGCATCGGCTTCGATCCAACACGCGTCCGCAGATCGGCCCGCTCGCGCCCCGAAGGCCGTCTAAAACCCCCTGGACTAAAGACCACACCACCGCCCGCCGCCCCCGCCCGCAATACCACAAGGCGCTCGCTGTAAACAGCGCAGCCACAGACGGTCCCACGATGGCCCATTGCCAGCCGCGAACATGTGCCCGTGCCAGAAGAATCAGGTTGCGAGCTTTGAGCCTTGCACTCAGAGGCGTCAGTCCCCCGCCAAAACCCCTCCAACCGGCGTGGCTCACCTGAACACTCGGGATCAGCACCACACGGTAGCCCGCGCGGCGCGCGCGTAAGCACAAGTCCACTTCCTCGTAGTACGCAAACAAATCCTCGCGAAAACCCCTGACATGTGTCCAGGCGGCTCGGGACAAGAGCATGCAACAACCTACGACGCCCTCCACATCTCGGTAAGGCAGCCGTACCCTTCGATAGCGCACGAGTGAGCGCGGGAGGGCAAACAACCACGGCTCAGTGCGCTCACCAACGGATAGGAGTTTGCCCGTCATCTGGTCCGCTACCGCCGGGCCAGCCACAGCCAGGTGCGGGATTGTCCGGGCGACTTCGACCAGGCGGCGGCACGCGTCCGGCGGTAAGAGCGTGTCCTGCGTCAGGAGCACGGCCCAGTCGGCCCCTCGCGAGAAAGCCGTCTCCAGCGCCTGATTGGCAGCTCTCGCAAAGCCAACGTTGTGCTCATTCCACAGGAACGCGACACGGTGGTCTCCCTCCACCCGAGATCGCAGGATTTCACGATCCGCGTCGGAAGAGGCATTGTCCACCACGACCAAAAACAGGTCCCGCAGATCTTGTCGCGCGGCACTTTGGAGGGCCGCTGCTGCCATGGTGCCGCCGTTCCATGTAACCAAGCAAATCGCGGTGGACATACGGTTAGTTCAGCCCTGCGACGAAATTCACGGCAAACCGCTCCGCTTGCGCCGCGCTCGAAAATTGCTCCCCCATGAATTCCGCGGCGCGGCTTGCCAGGGCAGCGCGATCGCCCGGATGGGCCAGCAAATACAAAAGTGCATCGGCCAGGGCCTCCGGGTGACCCGGCGGAACGAGCCAAATGTTTTCTCCGTGTGTGAACACTTCGCGAATTGCGGGGGTGTTCGCGGAGACGACGGTGCGTCCTACAGCGGCGCTTTGATAGACCTTGTTCGGAATGACCATGGCCGCCTTTTCGTTACCGGAGAAAACACCAAGGCAGACATCGTGCTGCTCGATCAGGTCAGGAATTTTCTCGTAACTGACCCACGACATCCAACGAATGTTCTCCAGTTCTCCGATTCTCGTGCTCGGCGTCGGCCGGCACCATCCCTCACCACAGATCGTGAACTGGATTCGGGGTTCTCTCCTCAAAAGGCTTGCGGCCGTCACAATGGTCTCCACGCCATGCAACGGCAAAAGGGAGCCGTAAAAAAGCACCCGCATCGAGGATTCCTGCGGACGCACGGCCCGTTGACGGAACACGTCGGTATCACAGCCCAAGTGAAAGACCCGAATTTTGTCTCGCCGAGTGCCGAACTTCGCTTGCAGATAGTCAGCGTGGGCATAGGTGTCGATCACTACCCGTTGAGAAAGCTCCAAGCTTTTCCGGTCAAGCCACGCAAGCAAGCGGGCCGCGCGGCTTCGGTCGGCGACCAGGCCGCGATCTACGCCCGTCTCGAGCAGCGTAACCAGCGGTGCGAATACAATCCGGCGCGAGCGGGTCTGGTTCAAAAGGCGAGCCAGCAACACATCGAATTGGCCGCGGAACCCGGCAATTAGAATCTCAGCGGGGCACCGGTCAAGTTGTCGCCGCAATCGCCGGGCGGCTCCGGCATACCGAGCCGCATAGGGCATAAGGCGCCACAGGCGCCCAAATTGCGGGGACGTCAGTGGTTCCTCGACAAACTGTTCGTGACAGCGGAGGACGGGGAAGCCGGCCTCCCGAGCCGCCTTCTCGAGGATTCGGCTCACCGTGTAAGAGGTCGGGTACGTACCGTAGAAGCAAAGCGGTGTACCGGTGGCGTCCCACCCAAGGTTCACCCCCGCCCTCCACTCGCACGTTGCTCATTTTCCGCGGGTTTGGAATCGACTTTCTCCCAATGTGGAAAGCGCTCTCCCAATTCGAGGCAGCGCAAGCGGAACAACACGTCTTCGATGAGATTGCGATTGCCGGCGATTAGGTCGGCCAGCAAACCAATCAACACGATCTGGAACCCGATGATGATCAGTAAGACGGTCAAGAGTAATGACTGGATATGTCCGCCGCCCGTGCCGGTAAAGTAAAAGTATAGAAACCGGGCGCCGGGAACGAGTCCCGCTAGAATGAGGAGCCCCCCTAGGTACGAAAACACCTTGAGCGGCTCGTACAGGGCGTAAATCCGCACAATCGTGGCGGCAGATCGTTTGACGTATTCCCAGACCGAATGAAACAGCTTGGATTCCCGGGTCGGAAACGTTCGAACCGGAACGTGGGTAACAGGGAGGCGCTTTTTTCCCGCCTGGATGATCGTCTCGATGGTATAGGTAAAGTCCGACAACACATTCAGTCGCAAGGCGGCCTCCCGACTGAACGCGCGGAAGCCGCTAGTGGTGTCTGGAATGGTGGTGCCCGACAGCGTGCGCACGACCCAGCTTCCGTAATACTGGAGGAGGCGCTTGCCCCTCGAAAAGTGCTGCACCGAAGCCGGATCGCGGTCGCCCACGACCATGTCTGCTTTTCCTTCCAAGATGGGGCGGATCAATGCGGGAATGTCGGCACCGTCGTACTGGTGGTCACCATCCGTGTTGACGATGATGTCCGCCCCCAAGCGCAAGCAGGCGTCCAATCCGGCGCGAAACGCTCGCGCGAGCCCGCGATTGTTCGGGAAGCGCAAGACGTAGTCCGCACCTTCTTGTCGCGCCACCTCAGCCGTGCGATCGCGAGAGCCATCATCGATCACTAAAACCTCCACCACATCGATGCCCGGGATCGAACGTGGTAGAGATCTCAGCGTGGCCGCCAAATGGTCTTCTTCATCCAAGCACGGAATCTGTATGATGAGTTTCCTGGGTTTCATGTCGCGGTCTGGTTGTTGAGGTTGTCACTAAGGCAGACAAGAGTCAAACATTAGCCCAACAGCGAGGTTGCAAGCTGGGCAGTGGTGAACGCATTCGAGACGGCACTTTTGCTGGTTCTTTATGGGGGGCTCTGCTTTTACCTGCCCGGGCGAGCCTGGTCCCCGTGGTTTTTTTCGAAGGCGGGTGGGGACCCTACAGGTCCCCCCACACTCTTTGTTGAACTCGTCGCCAGCGTAGTCGCCACGACATGCCTCGGGTTGCTTCTGGCCGAAATGGGTTGGTGGTCTCCGCGCGTATTGGCGCTGGGACTTTTGGTGCTGACTGCGCTTGGCTTCTTCGTGAGCCGCAAGCATCCGCATGGAGGGTATGGTCGCCATGATGGAATGCTCGTCCTCGTGCTCCTGGTGATCGGCTGCTGGTTACTGCCCCCTTATTCAGCCCGCTTCTTTGCTGCCGACGCCACAGGGTATCTGGCAGCGTCTATCCACCTAAGGCGATCAGGCAGCCTGGTGATCCGAGATTCCACCGTGCCGAGCCTGGACGTGGATCTTCGCCGCGTTCTCTTCCCGAGCGTAGCCGCCGATCGCGGCTCGCCTCCGTACCTGCGCTTAGAGGGAGGCTACGTATTGCGTTCCCTCGACGGCGACGAGGTCTTGCCAGCCTTCCACCATGGTGTAGCGCCTTGGGGCGCCTTGGCAGCTTCGCTCTTGGGTGAAGATGCGATCGAATGGATCTTTGGCCTTTTCGGCATTCTCGCTCTGGGTGCGTTGTTCCGGGCCGCGAGCGCAGTCGGCCTTCCGACGGCGCTCGCCATGGGGACCGTACTGTTGGCCGCCACGCATCCGGTGGTGTTCTTTTATGCTCGTTTTGCGATGCCAGAGATGGCAGCCGCGTTTTTCCTTTGGTCCGGGGTCGCCCTCCTCGGCCATCGCGGAACAGCCGCACGACTGACCGCCCTAGCCAGCGCTGCATTGGGGTGCGCGGCCCTGCTGCGGCTCGAGAACGCCTTTTTCGTCCCGTGCGGTTTGCTATGGCTGGCCTTGAAAAGGCGGGCGACCTGCAGGGCGTCCTTGCTCGGCCCAGGACTCGCTCTATGTACCTACGCCCTCGCCCACACGTTTATTTGGCGCACCCACTACTGGGGGAACCTCGTCAACTTCGCCTTCGCCAGCGATGCCGGACTCGCCTCCGTGCTAGTGATCGCCGCGTTCTCAGCCCTCTATCTGTGGGTGCGCTGGCCCAGCAGAGAAGCAACCGCTTTTGTCCACCGGGCCACCGCGGTGGTGCTGGTCGGGGTCGTGCTGGTGGCACTAATCGCCGCGCAGTTTCACTTACGGGGGGGCCGCGAGTGGGCACTGATGCAAGCTTGGTCGGGTTGGATGTTTTTGCCCGGCGGACTGCTCGGCATTGCCATGAGCACGGTCATTCCGCCGACGGACTCTCGGAAGCTCGTGCTGTGTTTCGTCCTGTTGTCTGCCCTAGTCTTTTTCCTGGTTCCAAATGCAACTCCCGTGGACTTATGGGTTTTACGCCGTGCCACGCCCTTACTGATCCCCGGACTTTGTCTAGGTTTGAGTGTAGGTGCTCAGGTTCTGTGGCAAGCGGGAGGCCACCGGCTCGCACGCGCGGTAGTGCCGATCCTCTTCGTGGTGGTCCTCGTTACACAACTCGGACGGCTGCTTCCTCTGGCGCAACAGCCGTACTACGCTTCCGGTAGCCGACATCTTCGGGTCATCGACGGGGCACTCGCTCCCGAGTCAGTCCTGATGGTGCACAGTGCGATTGCACCGATGAGCTTCCCTCCGTTGCTTTGGGCCCTGGGTGAACGGCCACTCTTTTACGTGAGCAACCCGCTGGACTGGACTGCTACCGAGCTACTCCACACCCTCGAGGCATCAGGAAAGAGTATTTACTTCCTACAGCCTTCGGAACGTCCGCTCTATGCGAATCCCAACGCTCGCGGGCTCTGGCGGCCCCAGCTACGCTACAAATTCGCAGTGGCCAGCCCGTTTCTCTTGTCACTCGCCGGCAAGCAAGTTCCCCTGCATGAAGTGGAACTGAGCGTCTATCGCTGGATACCTTCGAGGGACTGAGTCGGCTCCTGCAGGCGCGCCAATCTCCGATTCAAGCCTCGACACCCTCAAAAAAGCTTCGGGGCGCTGGAGCCGAGCTCCAGCGCCCCGAACATCCCTTCGAACAGTGCGGCGAGCGGTCTTCAGTTCAGAATTCCCGGGCGTGCAACCACGTTGTTGTCGTCGCAGTTAATCACCTCGGCATCCAGGATTTCGACATTCTGCCGCGCCAAGCCTGTCGGCTGCGAATTTTGCGTCAGGCACGCATCGAGTGCCACGTTGCCCAACACTACCCCTCGCGGGTTTGCAATAAAGCAGTTGCTCGGGCCGACAGGACAGTCCACCGTGACATCTTGGAAGGTCACCAACTGGTTCGATTTCGTGGGATTCTTCGTACCTACCCCGCTACGCGTCGTGCGCAAGGTCAACCGGACCTTCACGCGCTGGCCGTTTTGAAGCCCCGTCATCAAGAGCTTGACCTTTCCTTGTCCGCCAGTTGCAGGAAAGCGGCGCACATCCAAGCGCCCAAACTTCATTGGTGCACCCACCGGGTTCGTGCCTGCTGGCGGGGGCAACGGATCCGAGTGCGCAGCAAAGCAGCCGGTGGACGGCAAGTTCGACGGTGAAACAACCGTGAGGCCGCTTGGGGTACAGCCATCGAACGCCCGAGCGAGCCACGTCGAGTATCGCACCGCCCGCGTGGGGAACCCGCTCACTTGCGCATACGCAGCGCTGGACAACGCTAGAATTCCGCTTCCGATCACAACAGCCCAGACTTTTTTCATCTTTAACCCTCCCTCCTTTTTCTCGCCCGAGACCATTCTCGACTCTGGTTACCTCAAAACTCCAGCACGCGCAAATTCTTTTCCTGTGGCGACGTTAACCAAGCTGGCACCCAAGACCTCGATGTTATTCGTACCTGTTCCGCCGCCGAGGTTCGAGTTAGGGGCCAGACACGCGTTCAGGTCCGTCGCACCAACGATGGCACCATTTGGCCTTACCACAAAAGCATTGGGCGCGGCTGGGCAATCTACCGTAACGTCAGCAAACGTTACCGTGGCGTTCGACTTAGTTGGGTTCTTCGTGTTCACGCCCTTACGCGTTACCCTCAAGGCCAGTCGCACACGAACGCTTTCGCCAAAAGTGAGGCCACGGGCGAACAATCGAATTTTTCCCGACTTGGCCACCCGCAGTCGTGCAAAGTTGAAGGGAAGAACGCTGTCCGTGACGCTATTGGTGCTTAGACATCCTGTATTGGGCACATTCGTGGGAGAAACCACCGTAAGCCCCGAGGGCGTACAGCTATCGAACGCACGCGCCATCCAGGCATTGAAGGCCGGAGCTTTCGATGGGTAGTTCGGCAACGTCTGGCCTGATGCTGCAACAGCCCAAGCCCCAACGAAAGTCGCTACGGCCACAGAGACGAAGCCGCGAACAGAAACTCTCAAAACCGCCGTCTGCATCATTGGTCCCGCCTCCCTCAAAAGACTGCGCCTCATCGGACCACCCCCGGACGCGCGAACACCTTGTTGCCGTTGTCCGCATTCACGAGCGCAACATCCAGAATCTCGATGTTACCCGTCGCGAGACCCGGATACGGGCTCAAGCAATCCGCCAGGTCGATCGAAGCACCAAGTACCCCGGTTGGAAACACAATCACAAAGCCAAACGGCGGGGGCCCGCAAATCACTGTCTGATCTTCAAACGTTACGCGAGCATTGGATTTGGTCGGACTTTTCGTGTTTACCCCAGTTTTGGTAACGCGAACACTAAGTTGAACTTTGACGCGTCCACCCGGTATCATTCCGCGACCGAACAACTTGAGCTTGCCAGTATCTTTGGTCACTCGAACCTTCCCGAAGTCCATCGTCATCTGGTCATCCACCGTCGTTGCCGACGTGAGACATCCTTGCGCCGGCAGACCCGGGCTAACTACCGTGAGTCCTCCCGGCGTACACGGATCGAACGCCCGAACTAACCACGCGGAAAACGACCTGGCAACCTTCGGGAACTGGACCTGCGCCCAACTCTTTCCCCCGGCGAGCAGCAAGCCGCTGGCAACAGCCGCGATCGCTAATGCTCGACGTACTTTCATACGCTCCCTCCTCTTTTCTTGCTCGCTCTCACTGCCCGCCAAATGGCGCGGGCACTCTCGTCACGCCTTCTTTACCCTCTCCCGCTCGCTTGCGAGCACGGATACTGTACCAGCGACATTCCTTTGTCAAGAAGAAAGCAACCGCGAACCGCAAGGAGCCCGACCCTAGAAGTTCCGAAGCCCCAAGGGTTTTTGCTTGCGGCCCTGGCAGGCTAGAGGCAGAGGAAGGGTCGTGTGGAATCCAATCACTAATGGTCGAGGCGCTCCGGGGGCATCTATCTCATTCGGCGTCAGCCTCGCCGCAGTCGCAGCCTTCAGCATTCTCTCATTCGGGTACGCGGCGCGCCCGGAAACCAACGACTTCGAACGGATCAAGGATGTTTGGATGTTGGTTTCTTTCCTTATCTGCTTCCTGGCGTGGGCGGCCGGCTACTTGCGCATCGCAGAGGAAATTTTGTCGCGCAGCATCGGCACATTTCGGCCCCGACAGATTCTCCCCTTCCTTGCTCCCATTGCGTTTCTACTGTTGGCCTCCTTTCCCGTGGGCTCGCGCGATGTGTTTGCCTACGCCTTCTACGGCAAGATGTGGGGGCACTACGGCGCCAACCCGTACGCGTATGCCCCAAGCCAATTTTCTTCGGACTCTTGGTATCGCCTCTTGCAAGCGTGGTGGAAAGAAGGTCCGACAGGGTATGGACCGCTGTTTATTCTTCAGACTTGGCTGGTCTACTTTCTGGCGGGCAACAACTTGGTCGCAAACGTCGCGGCCTACAAGGTTTTCAATCTCCTTCTTCTTTCAGCCGGGGCCTACCTTTGGTGTGCTTTTGGCGCAGCGGCAGACTCGCAGAACCGTATCTGGCGACTGCGGCTCGTGTTATGGGCATCGAGCCCGCTCATTCTGTTCGAAGGTTTGAGCTCGGCTCACAACGACACGGCTATGGCTGTGTTTCTACTCGCCGCGCTTTTTTTCTGGGCTCGCGCTCGCTGGCTTTGGTTTGGCGTCTTTTGGGCGCTGTCTTTTTGGTACAAGTGGTACTCGATCGCACTGCTTCCGGTCTTTGCCTTCTGGTCCGCAAAGCGGGTGGGGCAGCTTTCTACTCTGATGCGAGTGACGTTATCGGCTTTAGCCGGAGCGCTGTTGGCCACTGCGGTTGCTCTAATGCCCTTTGCCGGGCAAGCCACCTCGATTATTGCCAAGCCGCTGTCCATCCGCGTCGGGAGTGCGATCTTCCCCACGGAACTTCCTCCGACGCTATGGCCTCTCTTCTTAATATTTTTCGAGAGCGGTTGGTTCGAGATTGCGCAAGGTCGGTACGCTTTCGACGTTTCCCGCTACCTTATCGCACTCGCTCTCATTGTCGTGCTTTTTGTCCGGCGTTCCACAACGCCGTATCGGATCGAAGTGGTGGCAGAGGATTGCATGTTCGTCCTGCTGGTGCTCAGCGGCTTCATCGTCACGGTGCTCTGGCCCTGGCATCTTTTGGCCGCCTGTTCCTTCGGCCTGTTGAGCCACCGAATCCCAATTGTCTGGCTATCCATTGGGATCATGTTAGCCGCAATGCTGAGTTACTTCCTGACGTTCAGCCTTGCCACGCTTGGCGTTGGGCTTACCGCCATCGCCATCGTTTTCTTCCGCCGCCGTTCTACGAAATCTGTCGGCCAGCAATGAACTCATTCGATCCGTGCGGCGGAGATCACCGGGAGCTCCCCAACCCCTCCTTTCCCTTGCCGGGCTCCGACAACCGCCGGCACTCTCCCGCCCAACCGAAGTGTGTGGCCGGGGCAGGCTCCCGCGCCTGGCTTTCCAAGCACACTGACGAATCCGCTCGCTGGACTCGCGCTGGAATGCCCCCTTGCGGTCACAGCCGTAACGCAACGACTGTCAGTCGTTTCCGTGCGTTTGCGACAAAAGCTGCAGTGCTTGCCTGGCGGCGTCTCGCTCGGCCGCACGTTTGCTGCGACCCCGCCCTCGGCTTAGAGTTCTATCTCCCAAAAGCGCGTCCACGACAAACGAGCGCGCATGATCCGGGCCCGATTGCTCCACAAGCCTGTAGGCTGGGGTCAGACCAAAGCGCGCCTGACAAAGTTCCTGAAGGGCGGTTTTGGCATCGAACTCCACGCGCGAGGGAATGCGCTCTAGATCGGGCGCGAAATGCTCCGCCACACACCTTCTCGCAGCCTCGCAGCCCCCGTCGAGATAAATCGCGCCCAGGACGGCCTCGTAACTGGCAGCCAGAATTCTCGCTTTTTCTCGACCACCGGACTTTTCCTCGCCGCGGCCGAGTCGTATGGCCGTATGGAGGCCAAGCGAGCGTGCCTTGCGGGCCAGAATCTCCGTATTGGCCAGTGCCGCCCGATACTGCGACAATTGTCCTTCCGAAGCCTTCGGATAATGGTGAAGCAACAAGTCCCCAAGCATTAGCCCGAGCACGGCGTCACCGAGAAATTCGAGTTGTTCCATGCGTCGCGGGCCCGGTTCCGACACGCTGGACGCATGGGTCAGCGCAGCTTCGAGCAGGCCTGGATCTCGGAACACGTAGCCGATTTTTTTCTCTAGCGGAGACGGCGCGTGCACCATCGAGCTCACAGAAATCTCTGGGAGACCTCACCAATCAGCTGGCCTGCTTCGTCCACGCCCGTGATCCACACAGGCAACTCGCGGTTGCCGCGAACGAACTCGGCAACGCGGACTCTCTGGTAGTTGCGGGAGTACCCCGTACATAAACGCGTGTCGCGGCGTTGATCCTCGAACAAGACGAGCAGTTCCCGCCCGACGAACCGCTGGGCAAACGTGACCTTCTTGGATTCACCGAGTTTTCTCAGCGCACGCGCTCTCGCGTGCACCACATGGCGAGGGAGCTGTCCCGGCAGCTTCGCCGCCGTCGTTCCTTGGCGGGGCGAATACGGGAAGACATGAAAATAAGTCAGCGGCAGAGATTCCAAAAACGCATGCCCGCGGGCGAAGTCGTCGTCAGTTTCCCCTGGAAAGCCGGCAATGACGTCCGTCCCGATAGCAGCATCTGGTAGGCGCCCGCGGATTTCTTCCAGCCGCGACCGCACGAGGCTGGTGTCGTATCGGCGGCGCATCCGCTGTAACACGGAGTCCACTCCCGCTTGGATGGGAATGTGAAAATGCGGGCAAAGCTGCTCCGATGTTTCAAACAACCGTACCAGGCGGGGCGAAACTTCCGGAGGATCGATGGAGCTCAGACGCACTCGAGGGATGCATCCGCGCTCCAAAATCATCTCCACCAGATCCGCAAGCTCCAGCCGCGGGGACAGATCTTGGCCCCAAGTACCCAAGTGTACGCCCGTGAGGACAACTTCCTTCACGCCCAGCGATGCCAAGGTTTCGTACTGCTCGATGATCTCACGTGGAGGCACACTGCGGCTTGCGCCTCGAGACATCGGCACAATGCAAAACGAGCAGAACAAATCACATCCTTCCTGAACCTTGAGAAAGGCCCGCGTACGGCTCGCATCCACACCCACCCCGACGGTTCGCACCTTTCGTGCCTGACGGAGGTCACTCACGGCAATTCGGGAGTCCACTGGGCCGAGTGCGGCGGCCACGAGGTCCCCCAGGCGGTTCAAGCCGATCACGCCATCCACCTCCGGAATGGCCGCGCGCTGGGGAGCGACCTGAGCAAAACAACCTGTCAGGAGTACTTTGGCCACTGGGTTCCTCCGGCGTGCGCGGCGTGCCAATTGCAGGCTCTCGGCATCGGCACGATCCGTCACGCTGCAGGTATTCACAATGTACACATCGGCCGGCTCGTTAAAGTCAACCAGCACGCAACCTTTTCCTCGCAGAGCCTCGCCAATGACGACGCTGTCGTACTGGTTTACCTTGCATCCGAGGGTTGCGATTGCCACCCGTAGGGAACTTCTCGGCGGTTCGCGGTCACAAGGCAGCATCGATCCACCCTCCACCCAGCACCCGTTCACCGTCGTACAGCACGGCCGCCTGCCCTGGAGTAACGGCCTGCAGCCCTTCAGGGGCACGGACGACAAACTCCGTGCCACTGGCTTCCTCGATTATCACCTCCGAGGGCCGGAAGCGCGAGCGAATTTTGATGCTCAGCCTCTGTCCGGGTCGCGGTACGGATCGGGTTAACCAATTCACACGGGTCGCTCGTAAACCACGCGCAACAGTTGCCGCCCGGTCGCCTACGCGCACCGTGCTAGACTCGGCATCTAGGGCGACCACGTAGCGGGGTTCTCCTCCACCGACACCAAGACCCCGGCGCTGTCCAATGGTGAAGCGATGGATGCCGTCGTGCACTCCGAGCACTTCCCCTTTCTCGTTGACGATCGTTCCGGGGATGCCCTTGCGCCCACTAAAACTCTCGACAAAGCGGGCGTAATTGCCTCCAGTCACGAAGCACACTTCTTGGCTTTCCGGTTTCTCCGCCACCGGAAGATCCCACTGCTTGGCCAGCCGCCGCACTTCTTCCTTTGTCTTGTCCCCCACGGGAAATCGGAATTGCGACAACTGCGGATAGGGCAATCCGAATAGGAAGTATGACTGATCCTTTTCTCGACACGGACTGGCGAGAAGCTGCGTCTCATCATCGTCCCCCCCGAGGTGGATGCGCGCGTAGTGGCCGGTGGCGAGCAATTGTGCTCCCAATGCCCGTGCGCGCTCGAGAAGAGCGGCGAATTTGACAAACTGATTGCAGCGGGCGCAAGGGTTGGGCGTGCGACCTCGCAAATAGTCGTCCACGAATGGACGAACGACTCGCTGCCGAAACACACCCGAGAAGTCCATGACGTAAAAGGGAATACCCAGCCGCGCAGCCACACGGCGAGCGTCGACGAAGTCATCCAATGAGCAGCAACCGCTATCGCTCGGGCCGTCCCACAAACGCATCGCGACCCCAATCACTTCGTAACCCTGCTCCACGAGCAGGGCGGCCGCCACAGAACTATCCACTCCCCCGCTCATCGCCACGACAACGCGAGTCATCCCCGGACCCCCGCCATCGCCCGGCATTCGCTGTTACGAATTCGCTTGACCGCGTCCCAAAATCTCTCGGCCACAAACTCCACATCTCTTTCTTCCAAATCGGGACCGAGGCTAAACCGAATCGCGCCGCGGGCGAGCTCTTCCGAAACACCGAGCGCTACCAGCACGTGAGACGGTTCCGATGCGCCCGCGGCACACGCCGAGCCGGCGGAGACACAAATTCCGTCCAAGTCCAGCGCCGCAATCAACGCGTCGGACGACGTGCCGGCAACCGTGACCATGAGAGTGTTGGGAAGTGCGTGGCACCCGACACCGCCGTGCCGCTCGATACCCGGCAGGCCGGCCAATCGAGTCCACAATAAATCGCGTAGGCGGCGCGTTTTCGTAGCAAAATTCTCTGCCTCCTTCGCGCTGAGTTCCAGCGCCGTGGCAAGGCCCACAATGCCCGCAACGTTCTCGGTCCCAGCCCGCAAACCGCGTTCTTGTGCTCCGCCGCGCAACAGCGGCTCTAGCCGCACGCCGCGCCGCGCAATCAAGCAGCCCGATCCCTTGGGACCGCCAAATTTATGGGCCGACACCGACATCAGATCCGCTGGAACTTCGCTGACGGGCACTTTTCCCGGAACTTGCACCCCGTCGCAGTGAAAGGGCACACCTCGCTGCCGGCACAGCGCATATATGGTCTCGACAGGCTGCAACGTGCCCGTCTCGTTATTTGCCCAGCCAACGGATACAAAGCGCACGTCGGACTCTCGCAAGGATTCTTCGAGGTCGTCCAAATTCACGCGACCATCGGAATGCAGTGCCACGTAATGTACTTGCCACCCGTGCTCCCTGAGCCATGCCACAGGGCGCAAAACCGACGAGTGCTCGATTGGGGTGGTCAAAATCGTTCCTGGCGGACAAGCTTGCGCCATGCCGAGGATGGCCAGATGATTGGATTCGGTCCCGCCACTCGTAAAGACAACTTCGGCGCTGCGAACGCCAAACACTTGTGCGACGCGATGGCGGGCTTCCTCGACTGCCGTGCGTGCCCGGCTGCCCAGACGATGCGCGCTTGACGGGTTGCCAAAGCACTCGCGCATGTACGGCTCCATGGCCGCCAGAGCCTCGGGGCGCAGTGGCGTAGTGGCATTGTAGTCCAAGTAAGTGATCTTCGCGCTGTCGCTTGTCCAACGCATGACTGGAGAAAGATGCCCGATCGGAGGGCAGCGTGCCTCACGGCTCCAAGGCGGAGCGCGCAGAATTTCGGCCGCGTTTTTTCTGCTTCCGATCCTTATAGAGTTTGTAGTCGATGCTATCGACCAGCGCTTGCCAACTCGCCTCGATCACGTTGTGCGACACGCCAACGGTGCCCCAACGGTCCTTGCCGTCGCCCGACTCGATCAGGACGCGCACGGTCGCTTTGGTTCCTTCCCCGCCCCCGAGCACTCGCACCTTGTAATCGAGAAGCTGTACCTCGTCGATCTGCGGGTAGAACTTCCGCAAGGCCTTGCGCAGCGCGTTATCGAGCGCGTTCACGGGCCCGTTACCCTGGGCGGCCGTATGCTCCACTTCACCGTCGGGGCCTTCGATCATGATCGTCGCTTCCGACAGCGGCGGCTCTTCTTCGGTACGTTTTTCATCAATCACGCGGAAGCCAATCAGCCGGAAATGACGCGTGCGCTTTCCGTTCAAACCCTTTTGTAGGAGCAGCTCGAACGATGCCTCTGCACCTTCGAACTGGAAGCCACGGCTCTCCAGCTCTTTGACCTCCTGGAGAACCCGGCGTACCGACGGCTTGAGGGACTCCAGGTCGAGCCCAAACTCCTTAGCTTTGTAGAGGATGTTACCCTTCCCGGATAAATCGGAGACCAGCACACGCTGCCGGTTACCCACCAGGGTCGGGTCGATATGTTCGTACGTTCGCGCATTCTTTTGTACTGCCGCAACATGAACCCCGCCCTTGTGTGCGAATGCGCTGAGTCCAACGTAGGGTTGGCGCTTATTGGGCTCCAAGTTCGCCAACTCCCAAACAAAATGAGACAGTTCTCGCAGTTGCCGCAGTTGCGATGGGCTGACGACGCGATAACCCATTTTCAACTGGAGGTTTGCGACGATCGAGCACAAGTTGGCATTGCCGCAGCGCTCGCCGATTCCATTGATCGTTCCCTGGACCTGTCGTACTCCGTGTTGAACGGCGATCAACGAGTTGGCCACCGCAAGCTCGGAATCGTTATGACAGTGGATTCCCAAGGGCGTGGCAACAGCTTGGCGAACGGCGTCTACACCTTGCGCCACTTCATCGGGCATTCGGCCCCCGTTCGTTTCGCAGAGGCAAAGCCAGTCCGCCCCCGCTTCCGCTGCAACTCGACAACACTCAATGGCAAAATCCGGATTGGCGCGGTAGCCGTCGAAGAAGTGTTCCGCGTCAAAAATCACCACGTCCACGTGTCGCTTGAGGTATGCGATGCTTTCGTAAATCAGCTCCAAATTCGCTTCGAGGGGAATGCGCAAGTCTTCGCGCACGTGCAAATCCCAGGTTTTTCCAAAAATCGTCACCACAGGAGTCTCGGCCTGGAGCAATTTCCGGAAGATCGGGTCTTGGTTCGGACGAAGCCCCGCGCGTGCGGTAGACCCGAATGCTGCGATCTTCGCTTGCTTGAGGGGGAGCCGTTTGACCTCCCGAAAGAAGGCCTCGTCGCGCGGATTCGACCCCGGCCAGCCGCCTTCGATGTACTTGATCCCGAAATCGTCCAGGCGCTCTGCGATGCGGAGTTTGTCCTCCACCGTAAAAGAGATGTCCTCGGCCTGGCAGCCATCCCGCAATGTCGTGTCGTACAGCTCGACCGTGGGTGGGGCTTGGGTCATGCGGGCGCCTCCTCGCGAAACCCCTGCTCGATCAGAGCTGCGTGCAGCACTCGCACGGCCAACTCCGTGTATTTCGCATCGATGACAATGGAAATTTTGATCTCGGAGGTAGAGATCATTTGAATGTTGATCCCTTCTCGAGCGAGGACTTCGAACATGCGGGCGGCTACACCGGCATGGCTGCGCATTCCGAGCCCGACGACCGAAATTTTTGCAATGTTGGTGTCGGAGCTGACCCCGGCTGCACCAATCGAGCTGGCCGTCTCCCGCACGATAGACAGAGCTCGGGTGTGATCGGCGCGCGGTACAGTGAAAGTGACGTCGGTGTAGCCATCGTCACTCGCATTTTGAATGATCATGTCGACCACGATATGCTCACGTGCGATCGGTCCAAAAATCCGAGCCGCCAAACCTGGACGGTCGGGCACGCGGTGTACGGTAATCTTGGCTTCGTTTTGATCGGCTGCCACACCCGAAACTAAAACCTCTTCCATACTTGGCTCCTCCGCGACCACCCAGGTGCCTGGATCGTCGCTGAAACTCGAACGGACGCACAACGGAACGCCGTAACGCTTCGCAAATTCGACGGAGCGAATTTGCAACACCTTGGCTCCGAGACTAGCAAGTTCGAGCATTTCGTCGAACGAAATCCTCGCCAACTTGCGGGCAGACGGGCAAATCCGGGGATCGGTCGTGTACACCCCGTCCACATCTGTATAAATTTCGCACACATCGGCTCGCACCGCAGCAGCCACGGCCACCGCACTGGTGTCGCTACCGCCCCGCCCGAGAGTGGTCACGTTACCGGCCGCGTCCACCCCCTGGAAGCCGGCCACCACAGCCACCTCACCGCGCTCCACCACATCGAGCAGTTTCGCGGCATCGATACTCTTGATCCGCGCTTTCTGAAACACCCCGTTCGTCTCGACTGGCACCTGAAACCCTAAGAGAGATCGCGCCGGCACCCCAAGATCGTGAAGAGCGATGGCTACCAGCCCTACCGCCACTTGCTCTCCTGCTGCCGCGATGACATCCACCTCGCGGGGGAGCGGCTGGGGTGACAGGTCGTGCGCGAGTTTGAGCAAGCGATTGGTTTCTCCCGCCATGGCCGAGACAACCACAATTACTTTGTGGCCTTGCCGCCGAGTGGCCGCCACGCGAGCGGCTACGGCCCGAATCCGGTCGAGATTACCAACGGAAGTTCCACCGTACTTTTGAACGATCAAGGCCACGAGTGCTCTCGCTCCTTCCAGAAATCCATCCATTCGAGGTAGCGGGAATCGAAGACCGCCACCGTTGCCCGGCGCTCTGTGTCCCCGAGGAACTCGAAGTCTACCCGAAGATGACAAGACTCACCGGCGATGCGATCCCACCATTCCACAACCGTCAGGCCGTCGCCGTAAAGCACCTCCCGCAAAGCCAGCAAGTCGAGTCCGGTCGGATCGAACCGGTAAAAATCCACGTGGTACAAAGGCAAACGACCGCCAAAGTACTCGTTGACCAAGGTGAATGTGGGGCTGCGGACCTTCTCCGCACTCACTCCGAGACCGCGTGCAATTCCCCGAACAAAAGTTGTCTTGCCGGCCCCCAAATCCCCACATAGGCCAATGCGATCTCCAGGCCTTGCACAATTCGCCAGTGCTGCCCCAGCCGCACGGGTTTGCTCCTCGGTGGTGAAATGCAAGGTGCACACGTGCAAAGGGGAACAACTCTCCACAACCGCGGACATAACGCCATGTTTCCTAGCGGCTTCTACCGGCCACGCAACGCGTGGAGTTGGCGCGGCACTTCGCGGGCCACTTCCGTGGCCAGAAATCCTACGGCTGCATATTCTCGGCTGAGCGCGTCCGCCGACGCACCATGAATAAACACGCTCACAATCGCCGCATCCACCGGCCGCAAACCCTGAGCCAAGAACCCCCCAATCAGCCCCGCCAGCACATCTCCCATACCCCCCGCCGCCATCCCCGGGTTTCCTGTGGGATTGACCCAAAGCGTGCCATTTTCCTCTGCGACAACTGTGCTTGCCCCCTTCAGAACCAATGTGCATGTGTGTCGGGTGGCGAACTCGCGGGCCAGCGCAGGTCGATTTCCCTGCACCTCGGCCACGGGGTGCCCCGTCAAGCGCGAGAACTCACCGGGGTGCGGAGTTACCACCACTTGCGCGCGTTTGAGTGAAGCCCACTCGGATGCCCGGCTCAGGCAGGTCAAAGCGTCCGCATCGCAGACGATCGGTAGCCCTGGGCGCTCCAAGAACCATTTCACGATCCTTTCGCAATCTTCCGAGGTTCCCATCCCAGGGCCGACAACAACAGCGTTTTTCCCTTCTAGAGCCGTGCTCAGTGCCCGTTCATCGAAGCGCAAGGCGCCGCCCGTATCGGGAAGCCCCACAGTCATGATTTCCGGTAAATGGGCCGCCGAGACATGCTGGACCGTGGCCGGCCCCGCCAGCGTGACCAAACCCGCACCCGCTCTCAAGGCCGCCTCGGCGGCCATCTTTGCGGCACCGGTGCGACCGAGCGCACCACCCACCACAAGCACGTGCCCGCAGTTACCCTTGTGCGCTGTAGGAGGCCGCACGGGTAACCTCCGCGCCACGTCAGTGGCTTCCAATGCCCACGCCTTTGAAGAGATCTCCCCCAGGGCTGGCTCGGGAATACCAATGTCCACCACGTGGAGCTTCCCGGAAAACGCTCGCCCCGGGTACACGAAGAGGCCGAGCTTAGCGAGGCCAAACGTAACCGTCGCCGCCGCGCACACAGCTACGCCCAGCGGAATCCCGCGATCCGCATCGAGCCCCGATGGAACATCAAGAGAAAAGATGGGCTTACCGGATCCGTTCATGGCGCAAATGGCCTCGGCGAAACGACCCGTCACGGGGGTGTTCAGTCCCGTTCCCAGAAGTGCGTCCACCACCAACGTGGCTTCCGTGAGCATTTGACCCAACTCCCGGATGCCCACGTCGGTGGCCACACCGACGCGTGTGCCCCCCAGTTCCTCGAACGCTCGCGCAGCATCCCCCTTCAGCTCGCGGGGAGAAGCCATCAATGCGACTCGGATTGCGCTTCCGCTGCGGGCAAGCAGCCGCGCGCACACCATGCCGTCGCCGCCGTTGTTGCCCTTGCCTGCGACCACAAGAATACGCCGCCGTTCGTCACGCGAGAAGGTCCGTCTAAGTATATCCGCAGCGCCCGTCGCGGCTCGCTGCATCAGGGTGAAGCTGGGGATTCCGAATTTCTCGATGGCGGCCCGATCGAGAGCACGCATCTCTTGAGCGGTCACTAGGCGGATGGGCATACGGATCTCCAGAGTGCCTTTTCACTGCGTCGGCTCACTGGCACTGGACACTGCAGCCGCGATTTCCTCGCACCACCGCTGGAGCTCAGTGGGTTCCGGCCCCTCCACCAAAATTCGAACCACGGGCTCTGTGCCCGAAGGGCGTACTAACAGTCGGCCACTTGCGCCCAATGCTGTTTGCGCTGCACGGAGAACCTTTTGAACACTCTCTCGGCCCACGGCGCTAGATGGGTCCGGCACCTTGACGTTTCGTTGCACCTGAGGGACCAAATCCAAGCCAGCACGCAACTCGCTCAAATCGCACTGCCGTCGAACGGCAAGTTGGAGCACGGCCAAGGCGGTGAGCAAACCATCTCCGGTCGTCGTATGCTCCAGCCACACCACATGACCCGAGGGCTCCCCGCCGAGTGGTGCGCCTTCGCGACGCATCATGTCGACCACATGGCGGTCCCCCACAGGCGCACGTACCAGTCGTACGCCAATCCCGTTCAGGGCCTGCTCCAACCCGAGGTTCGACATGATCGTCCCCACAACCAGCGGCCGACTCAACTTCCCAGCCTCGACCAACGCTCGGGCAAGGATCCACAAGACTGTATCGCCATCCAAAACGTACCCTCGTTCATCCACCAGGATCACTCGGTCCGCGTCACCATCAAAGGCAATGCCGGCGTGTGCACCCAAAGCGAGCACCCGCTCGCGGACGTGATGTGGGTACAACGCTCCGCACTCGGCATTGATGTTTAACCCATCGGGTGTAACAGCGAGCATTTCCACGGCCGCCCCGCAGCGAGCAAAAAGCCGCTCCGCCACGGGGACGGCGGCACCGTTCGCGCAATCAATCACGAGCCGCAATCCAGTCAAGCTTCCCTCGGCGGCGAGCGTCTCCACTAAAGAATCCACGTACCACTGGCCCGCGTCGGAAAGCACGTGCGGAGTTCCCACAGCGGAGCTGGTTCGTCCCTCCGACGATGCGCGTCGGTGCTGACTTTCCACCCGCCTTTCGAACTCCACTTCATCGACTTCGGACCATTTGAAACCATTCACTCCGATCATCTTGACCCCGTTGTACTGCCACGGGTTGTGGGACGCTGAGACGACTACAGCCGCGCAGTGCAAGCGGTTTGCGGCCAAGCGGGCCACGGCAGGCGTGGGCAGCACCCCTGCAAGGACGGGCTGCCCCCCAGCCGAGCATATCCCCGCCACCAGGGCTGCTTCCAGCATCGGGCCCGACACCCTCGTGTCGCGACCGATCAGCACGCGGCCCTCGAAGCCCGCCTCCACTTGGCGCCACACCAAACAACGGCCGATATGGACGAGGGTCTCCGGATCCAACGGTGGTTGGTTGGCGATCGCTCGAATTCCGTCAGTGCCGAAAAGTCTGGCCATCGGACGTTACCTGTTTATACCGCGGCTTTGCTGCGGCAAGACCTTTGCGGCCGCGTCGAGAGACTCACGGCTGTAAAAAACCCGGCGGCGCCCCCAATCGCGCCTAGCCTAGCGCCGAGTCCTCGTTCGTTCCGCTGGCGGGGCCACCGTAACCGTCACCTCCGGCGGCTCGATCGAAATGAGTTCGGTTCCCGCTGGGGCGTCGTAGGTAACTAGAAGGCGATAACGTCCGGGCAGCTTACCGCTGGCGTCTACGTAAGCTGGTCGTTCGTCCAGGCCCGGCTCTTGGAGCGCGCGTTTTGGCCCCCGCAACAAAATCTTCACCGTTGGCGGCGAGACCTTCACTGTACTGCGCGCTCCCCGGACTTCCACAGCCACTCGCCGCAGCTCGCGCGTCGTGACCACTTCCTCGATCCGGAATTGCACGGCCACTCGCGTGGCGCTGAAGGACACGTAATCGCCGGCTGGTTCGAGGGACACTTCGCGCTCGAAAATACCCGGCTCCACGTTGCTCACGTCGATCGGCTGGGTGTATGCAACCGTAACGTCTTCGATCGTAGAAGCTGGGCCCACAACTTCCACCATTTCGGGGGCAATTTTTGTCTCGGCAAGTTGGAACTCGGGCCGGAGCCGCCCTTGGAGTTTCAGGCGTACCGGAACAATTTTGTGACCGACTCGTTCCAGCTCTAGGGTAATCTGTGCCGGTGTAATCCGCTGCACTCGCACTCCCCGTGGCAAAACAAGCGAGTCAGGACTGAGCCGAAAGACAGCCGGACCAGGGCGGACCCCGTTGAGGTCGATCGGGAAAGCGAGTCGGTTACGATCGATACGGCCCAGCAATGTCCGTGGCCCAATCAATTGCACCTCGACAAAGTCAGGCCGGGGGCTGGTAATCATGAGGTGGGGCGGCAGGTTGCGCAACTCGAGTGCGACCTTAACGGACTCCACAGTGTCTCGCTCGCCAAAGTTCACGAAGCTCCACAAACCAAACGCGATCGCAAGCGAGAGAAGCTTGAGTGGAAGGTTCCGAGTTAGCGCCTGCCACCAACGGCTTGGGTCCCAGATACGCGTCAGAATGCGGCGGGCGAGCTCCGTGGCCTGAGCCATGAGCTCTCTTATTTCACGCGCCTAACAGTTTCTGCAATGCGGTTCGGAGAGTTCCGGCGTCGAGGTCTCTCGTGATCCGGCCTTCGCGCACCAGAGAGATGGCCCCCTCTTCCTCCGAGATGACGACAGCGATCGCGTCGGTTTCTTCCGTCAGCCCAATGGCCGCACGGTGCCGGGTTCCTAACGTGCGGCTGACGTGGGGGTTCGACGTTAACGGCAGAAAACATCCGGCGGCGATAATGCGCCCGTGATGAATAATGATGGCGCCGTCATGAATGGGTGATTGCGGCAAGAAGATACTCTGAATCAATTCCTTGCTCACACGGGCGTCGAGCCGCGTGCCCACCTCGATATACTGATTCAGCCCAACCTCACGCTGCAACACGATCAGTGCGCCGATCCGCTTGCTCGCCAGGGCCACTGCGGCGCGAACAATTTCCTCTAATTCTTCCCGTTCGATCCACTTCGCAGCGCCGAAAAACGGACGCGTCCCAACCTGGGTAAGAGCGCGCCGAATATCGTCCTGAAAAATCACGACAATGACCAACAAGATCGAGCTCAAAAAGTTATCCAGAATCCAGTTGAGGGTGTACAGCTCGAAATACTGCGAAGACAAAAAGGCCACGAAGACAACCCCTAATCCAATCAGCATTTGGACGGCACGGGTGCCGCGGATTAGGTCAATGATTCGGTAAATGACGTAGGCGATGACCAGAATGTCGATCGCGTCTTGAATCCGCAGGGTCGCGAACACATCGAGCATTCCGGTTCACCCATCGCTCTTTGCTAGGTTGACGTTACGCCCGTTCCCCCCACGAATGTTGCGCGGGCTCGAGCCTGCCCCGGCGCACAGTATGACATGAACCTTGCGGCATTCTGCCCGCGAGTCGCCGCCCGCCGCGCGCCCCAAAGGATTCTCACTGGGCTAGGCGTTGCCCCCTGCACTCGCCTGCAGCTCGTGCTCCGGACCTCGCTCGGCGGCTCGTTGGCTCTGGATGATGGCGTCAATTTCTGCCCCATCCAAAACTTCCTTTTCTAGTAATGTTTCCGCGAGCCGATGAAGTGACGAGAGGTTTGCCAACAACAGGTCCTTCGCGCGCTGGTAACATTCATTGATTAAGCGTCGCACTTCGTTGTCGATCTCTACGGCCGTGTGTTCCGAGTAATCCTGCAGTTGGGTAAAGTCTCGCCCCAAAAATATCTGCTCTTCTTTCTTGCCGAACGTCATGGGCCCAAGCTTTTCGCTCATGCCCCACTGGCAAACCATCTTCCGAGCCCACTCCGTGGCCCGCTCGATATCGTTTGCCGCACCCGTGGTAATTTGGCCCAGCACCAATTCCTCCGCTGCCCGGCCACCGAACAGAATCGTTATCTGGGCCAAAATTTGCTCCCGCGAGTATGAATGGCGATCGTCCGCGGGCACTTGCTGAGTGATACCCAGAGCCATTCCCCGGGGGATGATGGAAACCTTGTGTACCGGGTCAGCCCCGGGTAGCAGTTTGGCCACCAGGGCATGGCCGGCCTCATGATATGCGGTGCTGCGCTTTTCTTCCGGGCTCATGATCATGCTTTTTCTTTCGACACCCATGAGCACCTTGTCTTTTGCCAATTCAAAGTCTGCCATGCTGACTTTGTCTTTGTTCTGGCGGGCTGCCAGTAAAGCCGCCTCGTTCACTAAGTTCTCCAAGTCGGCCCCTGCAAAGCCGGGCGTGCCGCGGGCGAGAAGCGCCAAATCCACATCGTCCGCAATTGGGACCCGACGGGTATGGACGCGCAAGATTCCCTCACGGCCTTTTACATCGGGCCGGGGCACCACTACTCGCCGGTCGAACCGTCCCGGCCGCAGCAGTGCGGGGTCCAGCACGTCGGGCCTGTTAGTGGCCGCGATAAGAATTACGCCTTCGTTCGTTTCAAACCCATCCATCTCGACGAGCAACTGATTCAATGTTTGCTCGCGCTCGTCATGCCCGCCCCCGAGGCCCGCGCCCCGGTGTCGGCCCACCGCATCGATTTCGTCTATGAAGATAATGCAGGGCGCATTTTTCTTCCCTTGAACAAACAGGTCTCGCACGCGCGACGCGCCGACCCCGACAAACATCTCCACGAAGTCGGATCCGCTAATGGAGAAAAACGGCACACCCGCCTCTCCGGCAATCGCGCGCGCCAGCAGCGTCTTACCGGTGCCGGGCGGGCCAACCAAGAGCACCCCCTTGGGAATACGGCCACCTAGTTTGGTGAACTTTTTGGGGTCCTTGAGGAATGCAATGATTTCCTCCAGCTCTTCCTTGGCCTCGTCCACGCCGGCCACGTCGCTAAACGTCACACGCTGGCTATTTTCCGTGAGCATTTTGGCGCGGCTTTTGCCGAACGCCATTGCCTTTCCCCCGCCAATTTGCATTTGCCGCATAAAGAAAATCCACACGGCGATCAGCAAAAGCATGGGGAACCACTGCACGAAGAGGATGACGTACCAGGGCTCTCCTTCCTCGGGCCGCGCTTCGATGCGAACGCCCTTTTCCCGCAGCAATTTGACAAGCTCGGGATCCGCTGGGGCGAAGGTTCGAAATCGCTCACCGGTGGCGTATCGCCCGCGGATATTTTGGCCTTGAATGGTTACCTGCGCCACCTCGCCTTTTTCGACGGCTCCGAGAAAATCGCTAAAAATCACCTCGGGCTCTTTGCTTTGCTGCCGGCTGAATACATTGAACAGCAGCAAGAAAAGCAACCCCATCACCAGCCACAGGGCTACGTTACGGGAAAACTGATTGGTCATAAGAAACTTCGGCACCTAGCGCGCCAGAGGCACGCTAACACATGTATACTGGGGCGGCAACGCTCATTCACGCTTCATCCTTGCCCCCGCGCTGCTGCGCAGCGCGGAGCAGCCACAGGGAACGGCTCTGCGGCCGCACCAGTGCATGCTCCGCGCGAACCACTCCAGGCACCCAAACAATCACGTCCCCGTCCACGACTGCCGGCCGACCCCATCGCTCACTTCGGGGAACTCTTCGATCCGTGAAAATGTCTTGTAGTTTCTTCCTTCCACCTAGTCCTAACGGCAGGAGCTCATCTCCCGGCTGGGTGGGCCGCACGCAAAGGCCGGAACATAACAAATCCACATCCACCACCGCGTTCATTTCGCCCGCGGTTAGCTCCCTGAGAACCGATGGGGCCTCGGGAGAGGAATACCAACTGGTTTGCAATCTCCATCCTCCGGGCAGCTCACAAACAGATGGGGCGTGCAATGGAACTGGGTCCCAGTGGAACGGGTCGCTCCTGGCCGGTCCGCAAACCATGCGATTGCCGCGGGCGCTGACTACCAGTTTTCGATCCCCCCGCAACGGCAATTTCACTGCGAAACTAGCCCCAAGGTCGAGACGTCGATTTAAGTGTCTCACAAATTCGGCTTCGGCCAATTGCCCGCATCGCTCTTCGAGCCAGCGGCGCAGCACCGGCTGGCGTACCTTCGACGGCAATGTTTTCAACCGTTCCAAGTCCAGAGAACCGCCCTCGCCAGCGACCTCCCGCAACTTCTCCGCGATGAGACATTCGTAGGCGGCAAGGTCTTCCTGGGCTAATTCCGCCAGACTCGCGAGCTTTTCGCGGAAACTCGGGTGCGCCTCCGACAGCTTGGGCATGAGGCTCGCGCGCACAAAGTTGCGCAGAAAACGAGGATCCTTGTTGGTTTCGTCTTCCCTCCACGGCACGTCGAGCTCGCGCAGAAACTGGCGGGCCTCGGCGCGGGAACACTGCAAGAGGGGGCGAATGACACCGTCGGACCGCACAGCCAGAATCCCCCGTAAACCCCAAAGGCCGCTGCCGCGAAGTAAGCGCATCAGGATTGTTTCCGCCTGGTCATCCAAGGTGTGCCCCGTGGCGACTTTGGTGCACCCGAACTCCTGGGCAACCTCCCGAAAATAGGCATACCTCAAAGCGCGGGCTTGGGCCTCGACCCCGGGGGGGCGCAGATCCCCGGGGGCTAGTCGCCTGCATGTCACGGTTACACCCAAGCGCTCGGCTAAATTTTGCACGAACAGTTCGTCCTCGTCGGCCGCAGGACGCAGCTGGTGATTCAAGTGGGCGACCACGAGCCTAAGCCCAAGGGTCTCTTTGAGGGCCGCAAGCGCCACCAGCAATGCGACCGAATCTGCCCCGCCGGATACAGCCACGACCACGCGATCGCCCGCTTCCAGCATTTCGTAACGATGGAGCGTTCGCCACACCTTTCTCAGAAACCAGTTGCGCTTGGCTACCATTTGCCCTCTTACTCTTGCACTGGCCGGTTTCACTGCAAGGAATTTCGAAAGGGCAAAAACGGGCCACACGGGCAACAACCGCAACGAGCTGCTATCCGCGTTTCTATGCGTGTTGCCATTATCGGAGCGGGACCGGCCGGGTTAGCCGCTGCATATGATCTGGCTCGGGCGGGTCAGGACGTGACAGTGTTCGAAGGCGCAGAAAACCTAGGGGGGTTGGCGGGAGGGTTCCGGGAGCCTCATTGGGATTGGTCCGTCGAGAAGTTTTACCATCACTGGTTTCAGTCCGATCGGGCGATTCTCGGGTTGATCCGTGAGTTGGGGTGGGAAAAGGACGTCATCTTTCCGAGGCCCTACACGGTACTTTACCACGACGGCGAGTTTTACCCCGCGGATTCTCTGTCCACCGCCGCGCGCTTTTTCTTTCCTCGCTTCCCCGTTCACGACGTCGTGCGTTTTGGTTTAGTCGGCCTGTATCTCCGGTTGACACCATGGTGGCGCTCGCTCGAGCGCGTGCCCGCGTCGCAGTGGTTGCGGCGGTGGGCTGGAAACCGGATTTACGAAGCGGTCTGGGAGCCCATGCTCATCGGCAAGTTCGGCGAGGAAAATGCGGACATTGTGAACATGGCTTGGTTCTGGGCTCGGATCAAATCTCGCACGACGCGTCTCGGAACATTCATTGGCGGCTTCCAAGCCTTTTTCGATCGTTTTGGCGACGTGCTCCGGAATCATGGCGTGCAGTTTCACCTGAAAACGACGGTCACAGGGGTGACACCGGCAAGGCAAGGAGGACTGGCGGTAGAAACTTTGCAGGAACAGGCAGACTTCGATGCGGTGATCTGTACCTCCTCTCCCGCATTGGCTGCCCGGATAATTCCTGCATTGCCATCCAGCTACAGCGAGCAGCTCAAGTCTCTCCGTTCGCTTGGTGCCGTGGTCCTGATCGTCGCTCTCGATCGTCCCTTGACCCGCTACTATTGGCACAATCTTCCCAAGGCTGCGGGCTTTCCGTTTTTGGCCTTGGTCGAGCACACGAACTTCGTTCCGGCACAACACTTTGGCGGCGACCACCTGGTCTACTGCGGCGACTACCTGGATCCAAGTCACGAGTACTTTCGCCTATCGCATGAGGAGCTACTGGATCGGTTTCTCGCCGCCTTTCCCCGCTTCAATCCTGCGTTCGATCCAAGCTGGGTGCGAAAATCCTGGCTTTGGAAAACCACCTATGCGCAACCGATTCCCCCGGTCGGGCATTCTCGAAACATTCCCGATGTAAGAACCCCTATCCGCGGGCTTTACTTCGCGTCCATGAGCCAGGTTTACCCCTGGGATCGCGGAACCAATTACGCCGTGGAGCTTGGCCGTCGCGTCGCCAAGCTCGTTTTGGAAGATCTAGCGTAGACGTGCCGAAACCCGTTTGGCCTCACGGGTAATTTGCTTCACGCCTTCCGGTAATGCGCCCGTTCGCCACCACGACGGTCCACTCAGAACTGTACCGATACACTCACCCAACCCTCGTCATTTCGCCGATACTGTCCGATTACGGACTGTCTTCTACCCGCGATGAACAAGTAGCCCACTTCGCTCCAGAGCCAATCGTTCCAGCGATATCTGAGGCGGGGACGAGTAAATGTGTAACTGCTGTCAATGCCGTAACCGCCCAGGAAATTGGCCTGCAGCCGCTCGGACAAGAAGTTTCTTCGAACCGTGAGGAAAAGCCGCGTATCCACATCCTGGATCAACAGATTCGCCGCTTTGGCGCTTTTTAGTAGTGCGGTTTGGTTGGCTTGGGCGATAAACGTCCAACCTCGGTGCTGGTAGTCCGCGCCCACACCCCACTCGAACCCGTCTCGGGTCACGAACGACGCGGGTAACGACACTTTCGTCGCCCCGGCACCGCGGGCAAGGTCCCCCAGCGCACGTACGACTTCCGCAGCAAACGCAGGGGATGCAGCAAGCAAGCTTCGAATCTCGCGCGCGTAGGGGCGCCCGCTGACAAATGCTCCTTCGACTCGAAACACAAACGGGCCACGGGAGTGAGCCAGGTCAAGACCCCACAGATCAATGGTCTTAAAGACAGGGCTCAGAAACGTCCGACCCGTCAGACTGGTAACGTGCAGCGGGTTATTTGGGTTAGGGTCGGGTTGGCCCGTTGCCCAGGCTTCGAAGAGAAACGCAGGTTGAATGTCGTAACCATGAAAGTAATACGCCGCGCTGTCCACTCCTCGGACCGTCGCGGACACTCGCGCTCCGAACGAGCCGTCGCGTAGGGTGGCCCTCGGTGCCTCGTTCCGGACTCGAAACGCCAAAGGAACGGCAACTTCGGGACTGCGTCCCCCGCCGGGTGCAGGCAGAAGTCCAGCAGGAATGACGAAAATTGGCGGTGGCACCGCGGCCTGGGGGAACCAACGCTCGGAACGGCAAACCGACTTGCCGCTTTCTGAAAAGTCGCACCGCGCATCCGGAAAACGGTAAGGCAAGTACAGTGGGACCCAAGCGACTTGCACGCGAAGGTCGTCCAATCCCGGCGGCTGAGGAACACTGTAGGCCGCGGTCAATGCCGGCGTGGCCAGTTTCCTTTCGCTTTCCTCGAGTAGAAACGGATCGAAATACGCCAGTGTGTTCCACACGTCCACCGGCGAAAACCGGTCCAGCTTCCCCCAAGCAATGCGCTGTTTGCCCAAGCGTACATCCCATGGGCCGTAAGAGCCATCCAAGTAAAACTCCTCGAAGTCCACTGCTGGGGACAAGTTCTGGAACACCTTGCGCCAGTGCAGCACGCCGCCACGTTGGGCCAACATGGTCGGACCACCGACGTATCCAGAAATGCTTGCGGCAAAGCGCACAGAACGACTCCACTCCAGCCGGGGGGTAAAGCGTGCTTTCCCCAGAGTTCGCTCGTGTTGCGTGGAGCGGTTTTCCTCCAGCACCTCGCGCGCCGTCAAGCTCATACCCAAATCGAGCCGCCTCCCCGCCCACTCCACACGATAAGCCGACGCCGGTCTCGCTCCCGCCCACAGCAGGACCAGGCCGCCAATCACCGCCGCGCACCCGCACAACCTTCGCCTGACCATTCCGCGTCCTTCGCGTGACTTCTGTAAGGAACAGGACGGGGCGCGCTTACCTTGAAACGGTTTGGGTAGCAAGATATCGACACCGTCGTGCCCAAGTCAGACAGTCTCGCAGAGCAAGCAATGCGCGTCCTGGACGGGGACATCGTCATGACGCAGCACCGGTTGATCGCTGCAATGGAAGCCCGCTTGGCCAGCATGCCGCCTCAGCAAAAGGAGCGGTACTTTGCGGTGTTGTCGGCCCTCGTCGCCAAGCTCGAAGATCCGCAGAAAAGCCTGAAGCAAGTCCTTCAAGAGATGTTCCAAGAGGCTGCTGCCCTGATCGTCGCCGAGCTACAGGGTGAAGGGTAAGTTCGGGCAGTGAAGTCTTCTTTCTTGCCCCGCCTGATCAATGGCCCGTTCGGGGACCCAGGCTTGTACGTTGCGCTGCGCTGGCTCGGACGCGCACTCCTTTTCGACCTAGGCAATCTGGAACGTACCCCGGGGCCTGCTCTCGCACGGGTGACGCATGTATTCGTTTCCCACACGCATTTGGACCACTTCGTCGGTTTCGACCGGCTCCTGCGGATCTTTCTTGCCCGTGATACTGAGCTTGCTCTTTACGGGCCTGCAGGGTTCACTGAAAACGTTGCCGGCAAGCTCAAGGGTTACACATGGAACTTAGTGGACAATTACCCGTTCTCGCTCCTGGTGCACGAGGTGCACCCGGACAAAGTGTATGCGTATCGGTTTCGCGCTCGTACTGCCTTTCAGTGTGAGCCGTTGGGGGAGCGGCCGTTTCAGGGGGTTCTTCACGCCGAACCTTCGTTTTGGGTCGAAGCAACGATTTTGGATCACCGAATCCCTTGCCTGGCCTTTGCACTTTGTGAGCCGGTGCACCTCAACATTCGAACCGACGCGTTACAACAACTGGGGGTGCCTCCTGGGCGCTGGCTCAACGAGCTCAAGCAAAAAATCCGCGAATCAGCGCCCGAGGACGCCGTGATTACGGCACGGTGGCTCGAGGAGGGAAAGGAACAAGTCCGGCAGTTCCGCTTAGGGGATCTTCGTCGCGAGCTAGTTCTGGAAACCCCCGGAACGAAACTTTGCTATGTCGTGGACACGCTTTTCCACAAGAGCAACGTAGAGCGGATCGTTGCGTTGGCCCGTGGCGCACGGGTGCTGTACTGTGAGTCCTTATTTCTGGACGAGGATCGCGACGAAGCTTGCAAGCGATATCACTTAACGGCCCGCCAAGCTGGTACGCTAGCACGGCTTGCTGGGGTGAGAGAGCTTCGGACCTTTCACTTTTCCCCTCGCTACTCAGGACAGGCACACCGACTCGTTGCCGAAGCACAAGCAGCGTTTACTGGGGAGTTGCCCGCAGATGAACCTTGAGGGCCCGGCTCTGACTCTTGTTTTACAGTCACGAGTCGCGCATCTCGCAACCGCCGACCTTCGAGGCCGCCCCCACGTCGTACCCATATGCTATGCTTACGACGCCGGCCACTTTTACTTTGTGATCGACCGGAAGCCGAAAAGCAAATTCCGCGAACTGAAGCGATTGCGAAATATCCGAGAGAACCCGCACGTGGCGATGGTGATCGATCGTTACGACGATGATTGGAACCGCCTGGCCTTTGTCTTGGTGCGCGGTTTGGCTGAAGTCATCCACGACGAAGGCCAGTGGGCCGCGGCAGTTACCTTACTGCGCCAGCGCTATCCTGGCTACCGCAGCATGCTGCTGAACTTTCACGAGAACCCGACCATTCGGATCACATGCCAGAAGTATCACTTTTGGTGCGCGTCACCACCGGCTGTGGGGTAATAAGCAGGACCAAAGTGGCCGCCCCAGGGCCAACTCATCGACCCACATGCAGCCGCGCTAAGAACTGCTGTATCCACGCGGCTTTTTAATCTCCGCGCTGGTGCGCACTATTACGCGATCGGCTCCACGGCAACGGTCAAATGCGCGACGACGCCCGCCGGTAAGTGTACTGGCACAGTATGTTCTCCCAAAGTTTTGATCGGTTCGGGGAGACGGATCCGCCGTCGCTCCACTTTGATGCCCTGCTCCGCCAACAAACGCTCGATATCCAAATTCGTGACGGAGCCAAACAACTTCCCCTCTTCGCCAGCTCGAACCCGGACAACCAACCGCATCTGCGTGAGTTTTTGGGCTAAGGTTTCGCTGGCGCGCTTTTCGCGTTCGAATCGAGCGGCGGCAACACGCTGCTCATGTTCGAGCAACCGCCGGTTCCGTCGGTCGGCCACTACCGCGAGACCACGGGGAATCAAATAGTTTCTCGCAAAACCTGGGCGAACTTTGACAATCTCGCCACTGCGTCCCAAGTTGGGGATTTCCGCTCGCAAAATCACTTCCATTCGCTCACCCCTCGACAAAGCACACTAACGGCAAAGCCCGGTGCACGGTTCACACCTCAGTGACCGTATAGGGCAGCAACGCGACAGTTCGCGCGCGTTTAATCGCCACAGTGAGTTGCCGTTGGTGTTTTGCGCAATTGCCGGTGATTCGGCTGGGAACGATCTTGCCTCGTTCCGTCAAGAAGCCGGCCAACGTGCGCACATCTTTGTAGTCAATCCACGGGATTTTATCTGCGCAAAACCGGCACACCTTGCGGCGACCCGGGCCCCGGCGGCGAAACGGCACCTTATCGTCGGCTGCGGGGCGTACTCGTCTGCTGGAATCCTTTTGGGCTGTCGCGCTCATGGGTACACGCTCTCCTCGGTCAACTTGCCCCGTGTAGCATCGGCATCCGAGGATGCCACCGCGCCTTCACGCTTTCGGATGTGTTCCGGGATGCGAACAGTAATGAAGCGAATAATCTCCTCGAAGATTTTGAGGTTACGGTCCAGCTCGTTCACGACCGTCGGCGTAGCCCGGTAACGGATCAGATAGTAATAACCCTTTTTCTGCTTTTGGATTGGGTAAGCGAGTTCTCGCAAACCCCAGGACTCTGTCAGGGACACCTCTCCGCCGTTACTCTCGATCAGGCTCCGTATTCGCGCATTCATCTCCTGTTGGCGCGCTTCAGGAACTTCGGGGTGCTGGACGTACAAAGTCTCATACTCACGCATACTCACTCTCCTCAAAATGGGGACGGAATCTCCAGGCGGTGAGGGTACTCACGGTGAAGTTTTTCCGCCCGCCTCCGGGGCTGGAGCTGGGGCCGCCTCCTCGGCTGGTGCGGCGCCGGGGGCATGTTCGACGGTTGGGGGCAGAACCGTCACCACCGCGAAGTCCTCTGTGAACACTGCTTCCACTCCCTCGGGTAGGTGCAACTGGCTGACATGAATCGTGTCGTGAATACCAAGGCCCGAGACATCCACTTCGATATACTCCGGGATCTGCATGGGCAAACAGCGCACCTGAATCTCTCTTCGTAAAGGCTGAAGAATTCCGCCCAATGCCACCCCAGGCGCCTTGCCAACAAAGTGCAGAGGTGCTTCCACGGTGAGCCTCTCGGCGAGGTCGACCTCGTAAAAGTCCACGTGAAGGATGGCGCTGGAAACTGGATGCCATTGAACCTCTTTCACCAGCGCCAAGCATTCTGCCAAGGCGTCGTTTCTCAGCCGAATCAGATGCGCTCCTTCAATCGCGGCAATTTTCTGCCGAAATTCCTTCGCCGACACAGCCAAGGGACGCGGGGCGCGTTTTCGCCCGTACAGAATCGCGGGCACCTTGCCTGCAATCCTCAGCCTTCGGGCTGGCCCCTTACCCTTTTCTTCTCGCACCTCCACCGGCAGATCGATAATCTCCATAAGCTCGATGTCTCCTTGGCCTGCTTTTTCACACGAACAAGGAACTAATGGACTCCTCGTAGTGAGTTCGCCGAATTGCCTCTCCGAGCAGATGCGCCACGGACAGCACGCGCAATTTCCGGCTCGCAGCGGCATCGGGCCGGAGAGGAATCGTATCCGTGACGATCAGCTCCTGCAACAGCGACTTTTCAATCCGCTCGACAGCATTGCCCGATAACACCGGGTGCGTG
>BPIR01000002.1:0-51743 GCA_026004215.1 Candidatus Binatia bacterium | reverse complement strand
ACCTCCCGTGCAGCGAGACTCGCAACGAGTCCGACGCCGATTTTCCAATCGAAGCCCAGCGGGGCAATGGCTGGTTCGATGGCATGACCGATTCTACCGGCAATGCTGGCCTCGAGATTCGCGCGCGCTTGTTCCGCTGGAGTTGCTGCCGGCATCGCGGGCGCGCGCGGGAACGACAGCAACGCCCACATCACAATGCTCACGGCCAAGATGATCGTGCCTGCCCTCCTGAGAAACGCAAAGGTGCTCCCCCACACCTGGCGCAGCAAGAGTTTCAACGTGGGCCAGCGATACGGTGGGAGCTCCATATAAAAGACCGAGGGAGTTCCGCGCAACAGCGTAGAACTGAGCACGGCGGCCGCCCCCAAGGCTGTGCACGCCCCGAGGAGATACAGGCCAAACATGACGAGGCCCTGCAGGCCGACTGGTCCCCAAACACTTCGGGCCGGAACGAATGCTGCAATCAGCAGTGTGTACACCGGAAGGCGCGCGGAACAGGTCATGAAGGGCGCCACCAGGATGGTGGCCAACCGCTCGCGAGGCGAGGCAATCGTGCGCGTGGCCATGATCCCCGGCACGGCGCAAGCAAAACAAGACAACAGCGGTACAAAACTCCGGCCTTGCAAGCCTACCCAGCCCATCACGCGGTCCAGTACGAACGCCGCTCGCGCCATGTACCCGAGGTCGTTCAGCAAATGAATAAACGTGAACAAAATCACGATTTGCGGCAGGAACACGAGTACGGAGCCCACGCCCGTGATGACGCCGCCGGCGAGCAGCTCGGTGATCCAGCTCGCTGGGAGCAGGCCGCGGCAGAATTCCGCGAGTCCGGCGAAAAAACCATCAATGGCATCCATTGCCGGTGCGGCCCAGGAAAAAATGCTTTGGAAAAAGAACAAGAGCACACCGGCCAGCGTGAGCAAGCCATAGACTGGATGCAACAACCAGCGGTCGATACGATCCGTGCGCTGGTCGGGCGGGAGTTCCTCGGCGCCGACGGCTTTGCAAACCTCGTCCACCCAAGCAAAGCGCCGCACTGGATCTTCATCGAGTGGGGGCCAGACTTTCGGCCTGGGCCACTTCCAGGGTTCGCGAAGCAGCCGGATGACCTGATCGATGCCGACGCCGCGGTGGCCGACGATTCCCAGCACCGGAATGCCCAGGTGGCGCGACAGCGCGCCTACGTCGATCTTCCCGCCGCGCGCCCGGACCTCGTCGATCATGGTCAGCACGAGGATCATCGGCCGCCGATGCGCGAGCAACTGGCGCACGAGCCCCAGCCCGCGCCGCAACGTGGTCGCGTCGGCCACGGCGACGACCCCGTCGAGCTCCGGCTCTCCCGCGAGCTTGCCGTCGAGGACCTTCTCGACGATCTTTTCGTCCGGCGACTCGCCCCGCAGTGCGTAAGTTCCAGGCAAGTCGAGGATCAGCACTTGGCCCTGGCTTCCGCGCAGCGAGCCTTCGCGCCGCTCCACCGTCACACCGGCATAATTGCCCACCCGCGCACTGGATCCGGTGAGGGCGTTGAACAATGTCGTCTTGCCTGCGTTCGGGGAGCCGACCAAGGCAATGCGGACCGGGCGTTCGGGCTCGACCTGGGCAGCAGTGACAGCCATCGTTCACGCCCCTTCGGATTCGACGATGACCCGCAGGCCGCGCAGTTGATTGCGGCGGAAGCACAGCCGCGTTCCGCGAATCTCGATTTCCACGGGATCGCCCAGAGGAGCGCGGCGGACGATCTTCAAGCGGGTGCCCGGAACAAAACCCAGATCCAACAGGCGGCGCGATACGTTGGGCGCGAAGTGATCGGCCAGCCGAGCCCAGCGCCCTTCGGCGAGTTTTTGAAGAGGAATTTCATTTTCGTTGGGATTGCGCTTGTGAGACACTGTGGTGCACCGCAGCTCACGGGCTTGTGCCCGAGTTGGCCGGCCAACCCAGGCACTGGGCGCAAGGCTAGCGTGTTCCCTTCAGCTTAGCCACCGGTGCGCATCCACCATTTTTTCTTGAATAGGGACTCCGAGCGGGCATTTGCCCGCGCACGGTGCTGCGCAGTCGACACACAGCGAGGCGTTGCGTTCGAGCTGGGCATAGAGGCGCCGGCCTTCGTATTCCCAATGATAGTCCTTCGCATACATGCGGTAGCGCAGGATGTCATTGATCGGCAGCCCGTACTCGCACGAGTCGAGACACAAGCCGCAATGAGGCTGGCAATAGTCGCCCGCAATCAGTTGGTCGTATCGCCGCAGTAGCGCGACATCCTCGGCCCGCAGCGGGGTGCCGGACGCGTACAGGTATTCGTCCACCTGGCGCTGCTCGTAAATCGAGATGACGAGACAAGACACGGCGGGATTGGAGAGCACCCAGCGGAAGGCGGCTTGTGCATACGAGTCCGCCTCGCGCCGGAACTCGGCCAGGTTGGTATGCTTGGCCCCTTTGAGCGTTTTCATGGCGACGATGCCGATGTCCTTCGCTTTGGCTTTGGCGAGGATGTGTTCGAAACTCGGCCACATGCCGAAGTGGTATGCGAGCATGAGGACATCGAAGCGCCCAGAGTCAATGGCTGCGTTGGCAATCTCCTCCAGGTTGGGCGTGTGCGTGCTGACACCCAAGAAGCGCACCTTGCCCTGCGCCTTCAGGCGATCGAAAGCCTCGTGGATATTCGGGGCCAGCAAGCGGTCGAGCCGGTCGCAGGAATGGATGTGGATCAAGTCTACGTAATCCGTTTGCAAGCGGCGCAGGCTGGCCTCGACCGCCTCGATGATCTTCGGCACCGGCGTGTCGTTGGGTAAATGCCCGTCTGCGACACAGAATTTGGTGGCGACAAAGATCTTGTCGCGCTGCCCTTTCATGGCCTCGCCCAGGACACGTTCCGAGTTCGTGTCCGCGTAGTCGGGCGCAGTGTCGAAGTAATTGATCCCGCGCTCGATGGCATAGCGAGCCACGTCGACGTTGTTGATGCGCGCCGATCCCAGCGAGATGTCCGACACCATTGCCCCGGTTCGTCCGAGCCGCCGATAGTTGCGCACGCGCGACTCGCTCCACTCCGGCCGGGTTTGCGGCGCAACGGTTTCGACTTTGGCACTGAAAAAGTCACGTCCGACGGCAATCCAGCCGCGGTTGCGCCCCACGGCGGCGCCCACGCCTCCGACGATGGCTGCGAGTTCGGTTCCGGCGGCCGCCACCACCCGCAACGCTTGGCGCCGTGCAAGCTGCTGTGGCGGGGCTTCGTCCAAGGAGCGCGCGATCTCCAGCCAGCGGGCCTTCGAGCCGAGCCCGCAACCGCTACACACCGGCAGGCGCCAGCTCAAAAACTGGAGAGCCATGGCGGCACTGAAACAGGCGATCGGCACGGCCACATGCCACCAAGGAAGCAAGCTGCGCTGCACGCCTTCGACGAGATCGTGCAACAAGTTGCCGCCGAGCCAAGCGGCGAGCACAAGCCCAAGGCCGTAGAGTCCCCAGACATAGGCTCGCTTCACCTGGACGAAGCGCATGCGTGTTTGGCCGCCGCAATTCCGGCATGGGTCCGCATTCATGGCGTCACCTCCATCACGAGGCGCCAGTGTACGGGCGGGGCGAAGGCAAGTCCAGCGGGTCCCCCCTCGCCGGCACTCCTCCGCTGCTGGTTCGGCAGACCGTCAGGTTTGGTGCTTCGAGTGCGCCGCAGTTTGCCGGCCGGAAGACCAGCGTGCGGCTGCCAGGTCGAGCCAGCGCTGCATGCGCTCGACCAGTGGCAGCGCTTCGGTGAGAGCGCGCAGAAGTTCCGGTAGCGCCGCGCGTGCGGCGAGGCGGCCGGTGTGGATCGCTTCCCGGCTCTGGTGAAAATCGAACAACCCGAGCCGCACCGGCACGTGAATGAGAAAATCAGGCGGCTGTTCCCGCAGGCGCGCGGCGGCAATCCGCGCTTGCACGACGGTGCTGGCTCGCGAGAGAACTTCCACCAAACCGAGCTCGGCGGCCGGGTGGCCATTGTCCTCGGGTAAGACGCGGCTCGGCGCGGGGCTCGGTTTCTGCCATCGGCGGCGCAAGCGCTCGCTCCACTGTTGGGTCAGCGAGGAGCGGTTCAGTTTGCGTGGCAACACAGCGGGATGCACTTGCAGCACGCTCACCGCGATGACGAATTCGGCTCCGAGCGCCCGCGCCACGTCAGCCGGGATGGGATTGACCAGCCCCCCGTCTACGAGAATGCGGGTGCCCACACGTTGCGGTGTGAACAGCCCCGGAATGGCAATACTGGCGCGTACGGCCTCGGCCACGGGGCCCGAGCGCAAAACAATCTCTTCCCCGGTATCCAGATCGGCCGCCACCGCAGCATAAGGAATCGGAAGCGCTTCGATGGAAGTACCGAGGTAAGGACGCACGAGCTCCAAAGAGCGCCGCCCTTCGAGCAAGCCACTTTGCGGCCAAGTCGGGTCGAATAACCGCAACACCTTGGTGCGTGTGAGTTGGCACATCGTATGGCGAAAGGCTTGCAGTTGCCCGTTGGCGAATGCCGCCCCAACCATCGCCCCCGCGCTGGTGCCGGCCACGCAGGAGATGCGGATGCCGGCCTCCTCCAGCTCCTCGATGACGCCCACATGGGCCATCCCTGCCGCACCGCCGCCGCTGAGGGCAACGCCAACCTTGAGGGGGAAGCTGCGAGCGGGTGCAGACATGGCGTCACTCTATGCCAGAGGGTGCTGGCGAAGTCACCTCCGCGCTTCAGCCTCTTGCCGGGCGCGAAGAAAACCGTCCAAGTCGAAGCATTCTTCGGCAATGCGCGCGGCCGCGTCCGGTGCGTCCCAGCCATCCCGGAGATAAGGAACGCTGCCGAGGGCTGGGCCCAGCCACTCTCGGAGTGCCTCGGGGTTGGTGGTCTGAGCGACCTCGGTTATCGGGGCAGGATGGTTCCACACATACCCCGCGCACCTTAGCCCGCACATGCGCACGTGTTGCACGGTGAGCAATGCATGATTCAGGGCACCGAGGCGGTTGGCGACAATGACCAAGGCCTCCGCTCCCAGTGCCATTGCCAGGTCGGCAAAGGTCAATTGTTGGGCGAGCGGTACGAGCCAACCCCCGGCGCCTTCCACCAGCGTGAGGTCGTACTGGTCCGCTCGGCTTCGAATCTGCGCGCACAGCCAGCGGAAATCTATGGAGCGCCCTTCGCGGCGAGCGGCGACAGCCGGCGCGAGGGGCTCCCGGAAGGTGTACGGGCAAACGTCCTCGATGGGCTGCGGAGTGCCCGCCAACCTGCGAAGGCGAGCGGCATCGGCGGGAAGGAGACTGCCGTCCGGGCCGGGACTACAGCCGGTTTCCGCCGGTTTGAACACAGCGATGCGTAGCCCCCGCGAGCGCAGGCCGGCGGCGAGCAAGCCAGTCACCGTCGTTTTTCCCACTCCGGTGTCCGTTCCCGTCACGAAAATGATGTTGTTGCTCATTCGATGACCCTCGGAGAGTCGGAACACGAGGCGCTCGTTGTGCCGGCCGTGACCTCGCGAATACTGTCCCGCGTGACAGCACAAAGCTCTTCGAGTTGCGGCCCTGAAATGCACAGCGGCGGCATGAGCACGATGACGTTACCGAGGGGGCGCAAAATAACGCCGCGGCGACGGGCCGCGAGAATCACTCGATGGCCCACTCGCAACCCGGGCGCGTAAGAGCGGCGCGAATCGCGATCGGCCACAAGCTCGATGCCGACCATCAACCCGCACTGTCGAATGTCCCCCACGTGGGCCAGCGGTGCGATCTCGGAAGCGAGCAACTGTTCGAGTTCGCGCGCGCGGGCCCGAACGTGTTCGAGCACTTTTTCGCGGTCGAACACTTCGAGGCTCGCCAAGCCAACCGCGCAAGCCAACGGGTTTCCGGTGTATGTGTGACCGTGGAAGAATGCACGAAACGAGTCGTACGGGCCGAGGAAGGCGGAAAAAATCTCCTCCCGGACGAGCGTGGCTGCCAGCGGCAAGTAGCCGCCGGAAATGCCCTTCCCGAGGCACAGCAAATCTGGCTCGATTCCCGCTTGTTCCACCGCAAACAGGTGCCCGGTGCGCCCAAAGCCGGTTGCGACCTCGTCGCAAATGAGCAGCACGCCGTGCTCTCGCGTAAGGCGGCGCAATGCGCGCAAATACTCAGCGCTGTGGTTCCACATTCCAGCCGCCCCTTGCATCAAGGGCTCGACAATCATGGCCGCTAGGCGGCTGCCCTGCCGGCGGAAGAAGGCGGTCGCTTCTTCGATCGCGGCGTCGAGTGCCGCGCTGGAACCCAATCTCCGGTACCAGCGGAATACGTGCGGCGGGTCCAACTTGTGGCAGGGGAACAGTAGCGGCTTCAAGAAGCGGTGAAACGCCTCGGAGTATCCCAAGCTCATCGCCCCGATCGTGTCGCCGTGGTATGCCTCGGTGAGCGACACGAATTCGGTTCGCTGGGGCTCGCCGGCGAGTTGCCAGTACTGCGCGGCCATTTTGAGGGCGACTTCCACCGCGGTCGCTCCGGAGTCGGAGTAGAACACCCGAGTGAGCCCGCTGGGAGCGCGTTCGACCAACTCCTTGGCAAGCCGGATGGCCGGTACGTTGCTGAGCCCCAGCATGGTCGAATGGGCCACGCGGTCCGCTTGCTCGCGGAGCGCGGCGTCGAGGGCCGGGTGCCGATGCCCGTGCACGTTGCACCACAGGGAGGCGACTCCATCGAGGTAGCGCTTGCCTTCGACGTCGTAGAGGTAAGCTCCCTCGCCCCTCTCGATGATGAGTGGGGGCTCGCCGAGCCACTCTGTCATTTGCGTAAAGGGGTGCCACAGATAGCGGTGATCCCAAAGGGCCAGAGTTTTCGGTTCGACGTGGTTCATCGCTTCTCCTCGCGGAACACTTGCGCGAAAGCCGCACGCGCAAACTCGAGGTCGTCTGCGGTGTGGGTGGCCATCACCGTCACCCGCAGCCGGGAGGTGCCTTGGGGAACGGTCGGCGGGCGGATGCCCTGAACCCATACACCCGCCTCCAGCAGTTGCGTGGAAATTCGCATCGTGCGTGCCGGTTCTCCGATGAGCACCGGGAGGATGTGGCTGGGATGTTCGGGGACCGGAACGCCGCATCGTTGGAGAGCCCGGTGCAGCCATGCGGCGTTGTGTCGCAGTCGTTCGCGCAGCTCGGGTGCGCGCCGAACCAAGCGCACAGCGGCTAGCGCTGCAGCAACGGCCGGAGGAGGCAGAGCCGTCGTGAATACCAAGGGCCGGGCGCGGTTGATCAAGAGTTGAATCAGACTTTTCTTCCCAGCCACATAGGCTCCGAAACAGCCCAACGCTTTGCCCAAAGTCCCCATTTGAATGTCCACCCTGTCGTGCAAGCCGAGAGCTTCCACGAGCCCGGCTCCGGTGGGCCCGAGCACTCCGGTTGCATGGGCTTCGTCCACCATTACCCATGCGTCGTATCGCTGCGCGACCTCACAAAGAGCCTCGAGCGGGGCGGCATCGCCATCCATGCTGAAAATGGAATCCGTCACGATCAGGCGGTGCCTGGCGGGCACGCGGGCAAGCGCGTCTGCAAGCGCATCCATATCGGCGTGGGGATACACCACCACCCGGGCACGCGAGAGCCGGCAACCGTCAATGATGCTGGCGTGATTCAGGGCATCGCTGAAAATGGCGTCCCCCTCGCCAACCAGTGTGGCAATCGTGCCAACGTTGGCGTGATAACCGGAGGTGAACAGGATCGCTGCTTCCGTGCGTTTCCAGCGCGCCAGTTCTTGCTCGAGCTCCTCGTGCACGGCGAGCGAACCCGAGATGAGCCGCGAGGCACCGGCGCCCACACCCCAGCGTGCGGCGGCTTCCGCAGCCGCAGCGACCAGTTCCGGATGATGGGCGAGTCCGAGGTAATTGTTCGAGCACAGGAGCAGCGTGCGGCGTCCGCCCACGTCCACCCAGCGGTCCGGCGCGCTAGCGACGACACGTAAGCCGCGCAGGAGCCCTTGCTCCTGCAATCTCTGCAGCGACTCGCGCGCAAACTGGTCGAGGGTCATGAGCGAACGGGTGGATTAGGTAGCGAGGTCCGGGCGCGAAGCCAACTCGGGGCAGTGCAACTTGACTTTCGTTGCGCCCAACTCCAATAGCCCGTGCTCGCCCGAGTGGGCCAATGGACGTATGCGCCGCGTATTTGGGTTTTTGGTTTTGTGCTTCGCTGTCGCGTTCCTCGGCGCATTTTGGATCCAGTGGGACCGCCCGCCACGCGTGGATCCGGGGGGCGTTCCTGCGGTGGCCGGCGGTTCCACCTCGTTGCGTCTCAACGTAGAAAGCCCCGGCCCGGGGTTGGCGCGCGTACGTTTGCTTGCCCGGCGGGAGGCGCAAACGTGGACGCTGTACGAACAATCCTTTCCGCGCAGCTCGTGGCGAGGCAGCGCAATGCAATCGGCGCTCGTGGAGACCGTGCCCAACTGGGGCGCGCTTGGCATATCGGACGGCGAGCTGCATTTGGAACTGTGGGCTTCCACCTACGGTTGGCACTGGCGCGGCCACGATCGAGCGCCCTTGTGGGAAGGACGAATCGTTTTGGATACGACCCCGCCGCGCATCGAGCTGCTCACCACACAGCACAATGTTCGACTCGGAGGCGTAGAGCTGGCCATTTGGAGGCAGTCGCCGGATGCGGTCCAAACCGGGGTGGAGGTGGGTTCGTATTTCTTCCCCGCGGCCCTCGGGTATTTTGCCGACCCGCAACTCGCCTTGGGTTTGTTTGCGGTTCCCCAAGACTTGGACGGAAGCGTGCAACCTCGCGCCGTGGCTGTGGATGCGGCGGGCAATCGCAGCCAAGTGAACATTCCGGTGCGCATTCAGGTGCGCCGGTTTGCCGAGCGGACGCTGGCGATTGACGACGATTTCTTGTCTCGAAAGGTGCCGGAAATCGAAGCGGCCAACCAGTTGCCGGCTACGGGCACCCTGCTCGAACGCTACTTGCGCATCAATCGCGACTTGCGGCGCCGTAACGAGGAAACCCTCAGGGAGATGACCCGGCAGACAGGGAGCATGGTTCACTGGCTCTCGGCGTTCCACCGACAATCCAACTCCGCTCCTCTGAGCTCGTTTGCGGATCGCCGCACGTACGTGTACCGCGGCGAGGAAGTGGACCGGCAAGTTCACTTGGGCTTCGATCTCGCTTCTCTGAAGGCAAGTCCGGTGGAAGCCGCGCAATCGGGCACCGTCGTGTTTGCCGGCAACCTCGGCATTTACGGCAACACGGTGGTCGTGGATCATGGGCTCGGCATCTTCACGTTGTACGGTCACTTGCGCAGCATCGAGGTCCAAGTGGGTGAGCCGGTTACGCGGGGGCAGCGCCTCGGACTCACCGGCGAGACTGGCTTGGCGGCAGGGGATCATTTGCACTTCTCGGTGATGTTACGGGGAATCCACGTGGACCCGGTGGAGTGGTGGGACGGAGACTGGATCCGCAAGCATTTGTCGGCCAAAATCGCGTTGTTCCCCGTCGCCTTGGCGGAGAAAACGAGCACCCCATGAGCAAGGCCTCACGCGACCCCACGTTGGAAAAAGGCGAAGCGCTGCTGCGCTCTTGGGGTTTGGAGCCCTCGTCTCCGATCGAATCCCTTGCGGAGCAGGTGGGGCGCGATCCGGCCGCCGATCTCGCAATTGCCCGTTGGTTAGGGGACCGAGGAGACGCTGCCGCGTTCGACCTGTTGGAGCGGCTTGCCCAGTCGGAAGCCGGCAAAGCTGTGCGGCGCGAAGCGCGCCGGTCGCTGTACCGGCTCCAGCAGCGCGGCATCGGTCGCGCCGAGAATCCGCGAGAGGTCGTTGCCCGGCCTTTGTGGCAACCGGAGCCGGAAGCCACGCAAGCGTTTTACAGGCCATATTCAGCGGGCGGCCGCCGCGACTTCCTGTTGGCCCGCAAGTACCCCGGGCATTGGGTGATCCTGCTCGCAGGCACGGAAAACTTCGATGCTCGCCTCGCGGAGGTCCGCCGGATCACCACGAGTGCCAAGCAGTGGCGCGAGCTGGTTCGGCAAGCCACGAGCGCGCATGATGGTTTTGCGCGCGGGGACGAGCGGTACTGTGACTTCTTGCTGTGGCGAGCGTACGGGAACTTGCCGCCCTCTCAGCGCACTGCGGAGCGAGATTACCTCGCATACCGGGCGGAGTTCTTTTCGTTGCCCCCTCCGGAGAAGATGGACTCGCCGATTGTGACCCTCTATCCGCCGGAAGAGGGGGAGGCGTTGTCGGAAGAGGTCCGGCAGGCGGACACCAAGGACCTGTGGTCGCGATTTGCCGTGCTCGAACTGGCGAGAGCCGCATCGTCGGAGGTGGCGCCATTTGTGGAGCGAGTGTTGGCGCTGGAGGAGAGCCCGCTCATTCTTTCCGACGCCCTCAAACTCGACCGGCAGTTGCAAATTCAGGAAGAGGCACTGCAGGCGATCTTTGCTGAGGAGAAACGACCCTCCTGGGTGCATCGGTTACGCGAGGTCGCTTATTACTTCCACCTGAAGGGCGATAGCGCAGCAGCACGGTCGCTTGCGAACGTGGCGCTCGCGCTGGAAACGCCGGGGATTGATCCGAAACAAGTCGCATTTTGCCGTGACTTGACTCGGTTGGCACTCGGCCTAGCCCTCGAGCAGCGCCGACAAGAAGAGAAAGAGCGGGCGGCAGAGTCGCTGGTTGTCACCCCGCAGCAATTGCTGCGAGCGCAGCAGCGCAAGCCAAACCCTGATCGCTGAGAAGACCTAGGTCCCTCTCGGGTGGGCAAGGCGGGCGGTACCGCGGGTGAGGTCGCGCGGCGTGAGTCTGAGACCATGCTCTTTGGGGGCGCGTTGCCGTTTGACTGCGGGTGCTCCATCCTGGACAATACCAGGACGGGGAAACTCGTTTCAGGAGTGTTTGACGTGCAGGGGACGACAGGGGCCAAGCGGCGGGCGCGTGGGGGCCTCGAGCGGGGCCAATGGAAGGTTTGGTTCGAACACTTGCCCCTACCCGCGTGGATAGAATCGCGCCGGCAGCTCCTGCACGCGAACCGGGCGGCGCAGGCATTCTTTGGCGCTCGGTCTCTGACCCAACTGATCGAGGCTTGGCCGAAAGTCCGGCCGAAGGTGCGCAAGACCTCGGCTGCGGAACAGCACTCGGGAACGGGAGCCATTCCAGGCACCGAAACGGCGGTGCGGACGATCGAGGGAAGTTTGGTGTCGGCTCTTGTTTTCGTCCAGCCGTGCTCGTCCGACCAGGTGCTTGTGGTTGCAGTGCCCGCGAGCAACCAGGCGTTTGCCGCAGCCGGTGCCTTGGCGAGGGAACGCGCCGCCCGCGAAAAAGCCGAGACCGCACTTCGCGATCAAGAATTTTGGGCGGAACTCGGCACGCTGGTGGCGCGTGTCGCACACGATATTCGCAATCCCCTCTTCGGGATGTTGGCCACGCTGGATGCGCTGGAAGCCAAGCTGGGCAAAAGCGAATCCGCAGAGTATTTTACCGTGCTGCGCGCCGAGGGCGAACGGTTGAATCGCTTCCTGAGCGAACTGCTGGCCTACGGACGGCCTGGTCAAAAGCAAGCACGGGCACCGGTGGACGTTCCGTGGTTGGTGGAACAGGCCGTAAGCCGTTGTGACCCTGTGGCCCGAGAACGCGGGGTGACCTTGAAGAGCGTCAACACCGAGCAGCCGATCGTGGTTAGCGCCGAAGCGGAACGGCTCGTTCAAGCCGTGCAGAACATCGTGCAGAACGCAGTGCAGCATTCCCCCGCGGGGAGCGAGGTTGTGGTCATGTCTGCCTTGAGGGAAGGCAAACCGCGCAAACACGCCATCATTGAAGTGTGGGATTCCGGCCCGGGGTTCTCGCCGCAAGACCTGCCCCATATCTTCGAGCCTTTTTACTCTCGCCGTGCTGGAGGGACCGGTATGGGGCTGGCGATTGCCGCTCGCATTGCGGCGGACCACGGGGGAACGATCGCTGCGGGTAACCGTTCGCGTGGAGGAGCGTGGGTGCGGGTCGAGTTACCCGCGATTCGTGCGAGCCAGGGGAAATCGGAGAATGAGCGTCAGAGTGCTGGTCGCGGATGACGAGCGGGCGTACGCTTTGCCGTGCGCGATTTCTTGCAACAACGCGGGTGGCGAGTCACCGAGGCCTCTTCTGCCGCGGAGTTATGGCAGCAGGTGGACCGCGAAGCCCCCGATGTGGTTTTGCTCGACTTTCGCTTGCCCGACGCTACAGCGCTGGAGATTCTCCCAACCTTGCGCGAGCGCTTTCCGTGGTTGCCCGTGATCGTCTTGACCGCGTTCGGCTCGATTGAACTGGCGGTGCGGGCCATTCAGTTAGGAGCCAAGCAGTTCCTGACCAAGCCCGTGGATCTGGCTGTGTTGGCGGCGTTGATCGAACGGGTCGATAGCGAGCGCCAGGCCGAGGCGGTCGCACTGGCTGCACGTGAGACTCGCGGGGCGCGCGAGCCGGACCCGTTCGTGGGTTCGAGCGAGGCGATTCGGCGTGTCGAGGCTGCGGCCCGTAAAATCGCTCGCTCCGACGCGGCCGTGCTACTGCTGGGGGAGACGGGCACAGGCAAGGGAGTGCTCGCCCGATGGATTCACGCCCACGGGCCGCGCGCGTCAGCCGCATTCGTGGATATTAATTGCGCTGGCCTCGGGGGCGATCTCCTGCAGGCGGAGTTATTTGGTTACGAAAAGGGTGCATTTACTGGGGCTACAGACCGCAAGCTGGGTCTAGTGGAGCTGGCCCACCGGGGCACTCTGTTTCTCGACGAGATTGGCGACCTCGACCCGGCCGTGCAGGCAAAGTTGCTCAAGGTGCTGGAAGAAAAGCGCTTTCGGCGGGTGGGCGGCGTGGTGGATCTGCAGGTGGACATTCGCTTGATTAGTGCCACCCATCGCGATTTGCGCGCTGCTGTCGAGCGCGGCGCTTTTCGGGCGGATTTCTACTACCGCATTGGGGTGGTTTCGCTCGAACTGCCTCCGCTCCGTGATCGCCGGGCCGATATTCCCCCTTTGGTCGACCGAATCCTACGCCAGTTTCCACCGCCCCAGGGCGCCCCGCTCTGGGATTTGAGTCCGGAAGCCACCGAACTTCTGCTCCAATATGATTGGCCCGGCAACATCCGAGAGCTCCGCAATGTGCTGGAGCGGGCCACCCTTCTGGCCGCAGGACCTACGATTACGGCACACGACTTGGCCTTGGCGGTTGGCCCGGTCCCTTTTGGGGAGAGACGAGCCGAGGGCGGGTACGAACCGACGTTGTCACTGGCGGAAGTGGAAAAACGCCACATCTTGCGGGTGCTCGAGGCGGTTGGCAGCGATGTCGCGAAGGCCGCCGAGCGCTTGGGCGTACCGCGAAGCACGCTCTACCAGCGCTTGCGCCGCTACGGGGTTCGGCCAAAAGGCCGGCACGCGACAGGGGGTTGATCGGGAACTACCTTTGGCGGCGGACACCAGCACCCGCCTCGCGTAAATCGGGCCGGATCGATAAGCGGCTGCTTGGATTCCAGATTCTAGAATCGAGAAGCATGGGAGCGTTGTGCGCTCGGATTCGGGCCCGGCTTGGCAAGTTCCAAGGTGGCACGACCATCGCACTGGTCCCGCCCCCAGAGGAACAAAAACGATGAAACCTGTATGGGATGAAAGACCGAAGATTTTAGTGGTGGCTCCGGAGTGCAGGACCACCCGTGCGATGATCGAACGGTTGCGTCGCTATGGATTTGCAGTGGACCATGCGTCTACGGCCGCGCAAGCGTTTGCGCGCGTGGACTATGGCGCGTACGCCGTCGTTCTTGGCCACGGCAGCGTGAGTCGAGGGTGGCGCGAGTTTCTACGTGAATTTGCCGGGTTCGTCCGCAGACGGCGGCCAGGGGCGGCGTTGATCGAAGTGTCGGGCTGTAAGGGATCGGAGGATGTTTGCGAACCAGCGCCATTCCGTGTGCGCGTTCTCAGGTGCAGTGGGGTCGATATTCGCTTGGCGCGGCAGGTTGCGGATCTCGTGGTCCAAGCAGCGGATGATTTGGATGACGGATCGAGCTGGTCAGCCGACAATGGTGGCCACTGGTTGGGTGGCGAATGAGTCGGCTGTTGGTGGTGGACGACTCGTTCGCTCTCCGATTCGCAATGCGGAACTTTTTCGAAGACCGCGGCTACGCAGTGGACGAAGCGGCCGATTTGGAAAGTGCACGGCAGTGCCTGGTGCACCGCTCGTATGCGGCGGTCATCCTCGATTGGTCTTTGACCCCTGAGGGCTCCGAAGGGGCGGAGCTGCTCCGCTTGCTGAAGCGCATGCGCAAGCGGAAGCCATTCGTGGTGGTGCTGACGGCGTTGATCTCTGCTGCGGTAGAGCAGCAAGCCCGCGACCTGGGCGCCGATCGAGTGCTCTGGAAACCGGCCGAGTTGAACACCCTGGCCCAATTGCTGCCGCCTCCGAAGCCGGTTCGGAAACGAAGGGATCCCAAAAGCCCGAGATCGTAGCGGGTTCAAGGAGCACTTGCGGTAATGGCCACACGCGAAGACAAAGAGATCGAAGCACGAGAAGGGAACGTAAGATTCAGTGAGCGCCAGCGAGTCGGCACTGTTGGCGCTTCCTGGGAGCGCGGGAGTGCGACCGAACTCGATAAACTCAGGGCGGAACTCGACGAAGCACGCCAGGAGTTGGACTACTTGCTTTGTGCGCTGGCGCACGATTTGCGCGCGCCGCTGCGGCACGCCGAGGCGTTCGCGATGCTTCTCAGGCGAGAGATGCAGGCGGGTGGATCTACCGCAGAATTCTACCTGGACGGCTTGTCGAGCGCTTTGATCGAGATGCGCCAGCTCATGGAGTCGCTGTTAATGGTCTGCCGGGCCGGACATGCCTCGCCAGATCGAGAACAGGTCCAGCTCGGCGAAATTGCCCGGGAAATTGTGGAGAAGCTGTCTCGGCGCTCGCCGGAACGTCAGGTGGAGTTCACGGTGCGCGGAGATCTCGCGGTGCAGGCGGATCCGCGGTTGACCTACCTCTTGCTCCACGCCCTTTTAGAGAATGCCTGGAAGTATTCCCGTTCCCGGCCGGTCACGGTTATCGAAATCGGAGAGCAGCACCGTCAGGGGCAACGGGTGTTTTATGTGCGGGATCGCGGCATTGGTTTTCCGCAAGAAAAAGCGGAAGAAATTTTTGTTCCATTGCGTCGCTTACACCCCAGCCGTGAGTTCGAAGGCGTCGGCCTGGGTTTGAGCTTGGCCCGACGAGTTGTAGCCAGACACGGAGGGCGGATCTGGGCGGAGGGGCGCCCAGGCGAGGGGGCCTGCTTTTACTTTACACTCGACGAGTAGGGTCCGACCCAGTGCGCGGCACCTTGGCTACGGTCCTTTTTTTGCGGGCGAGACGGCGGCGTTCCCTGCCGGGGCGTCCCGAATCCCTGCCCTTCTCGTCGGAGCACCAGTGACGTCGGGGCACATTCGCGCCACCGGCAACGGGGTGCGCCGCTGCAGTTGCTCCGGCACCGCGGGCCGGGACCAGGCCGCGAGCTACGGGTTTGGTCCATGACCCCCTCTTTCGCGGCACGCTGGTGCCCCCACCATGTCGGACGATCGCTTTTTCTAGCGGGACGGCGAGGCTCGCAGCGCTGCTTGCCGCAGGCTGATTTGGCCCTCAGGGCGACGCCGGGATGGAGACAAACAAGGTGAGGATTGCCAGTGCCGTCAGTAACAAGCCCACCCACAGCGCTTCGTGCCCATGCCGGTGGGTGGTGGCTCTAGAAAACGGTTGCGGCAGTGCGCGTGCGAATCGCATGACGTACGATTCGGGGAGCACGAAGTGTTCCCCGCGCGTGGCGGTTGTGGTTGCGAGCCCGCGCGAAGCCTATGCAGGTTCAAGAACGGCAAAAATGCCGCAGGAAGAAGCTCATTTGTCATCGGAACGATGGTGATCAGGGGCCACGAGCGGGCGCTGGGGCGGTTGCCTCGAGGGGAAACGCCCGCAGGCGCCGGGCGCGTACATGGATCACGCCGTCCACGCTCTGGAGGTCGCCTTCCACTTCCAGCAATGGTGCAGTGTGCAACAACGTGCGGTGCCGCTCGAAAAACTTTGGGGTGAGCACCACGTTGGCGAGCCCGGTTTCGTCTTCCAAAGTGAGAAAACAAAAGCCCTTTGCCGTGCCCGGGCGCTGGCGCACAATCACGTGCCCGGCCACTTTCACGAGTTGCCCGTGTTCGCAATGCGGCAAGGCACAAGCCGGCAAGAAGCCCCGCGCTTGCAGTTGTTTGCGCCAATATGCCAGCAAGTGCGGCCCTGCCGTAATGCCGCTTCCCTTCAGATCCGCCCACGTACGCTCCACCGGTTGCATTTCAGGAAGTGGGCTTTCCTTGCGGACCGGGTGTTCCTGTACTTGCGAGGCGCGAGCATACAGCGGACCTTGTGGGATCGCCGCCACTTGCCACAAAGCCGCTCGGCGCGTGTAGCCAAAAGCCGCCAAGGCACCGAGTTCTGCCAACGTGGCCAGCTCCGGCTCGCGCAGCGCGCAGCGGTGCACAAAGTCCTCGAGCGAGCGGAACGGGTGCTGCTGGCGTTCTTGCACGATGCGCTCCCCGGCCTCGGCTCGCAACCCGCGTACGTACTTGAGCCCTAAGCGCAGGCAAAGCGCGGACTCGTTCCCCCGCGGCCGTCGCTCCAAAGTACATCGCCAAGCAGAGCGGGTGACATCGATCGGGAGCACGCGCACGCCGTGACGTTGGGCATCTTTGACGATGGTGGCGGGATGATAAAACCCCATTGGCCAGTTGTTCAGCAAAGCGCAGGTAAATGCTGCCGGATGATGTGCCTTGAGGTACGCCGAAGCATAGGCCAACAAAGCAAAGCTCGCGGCGTGCGACTCGGGAAATCCGTAAAGAGCAAACGAGGTGATGCTGCGCACAATTTCCTCGGCGGCTTGCCCGACGATGCCGCGCGCGGCCATGCCGGCACGGAGTTTGGCCTCGATAGCGCGCATTCGTTCGAGCGAACGCTTGAAGCCCATTGCACGGCGCAGTTCCTCGGCTTCGCCTCCGGAAAAGCCCGCAGCAGTCATGGCAATGCGCAGCAACTGCTCTTGAAACAGCGGCACGCCCAACGTGCGCCGGAGAATGGGCTCCAGCGAAGGGTGGGGGTAGGTGATCGGCTCGCGCCCGGCGCGGCGGCGCAAGTACGGGTGGACCATTTGCCCCACGATGGGCCCAGGGCGAATCAGGGCGACCTCCACGACCAAATCGTAGAAACACTGCGGCTTGAGCCGTGGTAGTGTGGCCATTTGTGCGCGGCTTTCCACCTGGAACACGCCCACCGTATCGGCCTGCTGCAATTGCGCATAAGTTTTCGGGTCATTGGGTGGAAGGTGGGCGAGATCGAGCTCGATTCCTTCGTGCTCGCGCACCAGCGGTAGGGCTTCTTCCAGCACGGCCATCATGCCGAGGCCGAGCAAGTCCACCTTGATTATGCCGAGGTCGGCACAATCGTCCTTGTCCCATTGCACCACGACGCGTCCAGGCATGCGTGCCGGCTCCAAGGGAACAATTTCGTCGAGCCGCCCAGCGGCGATGATCATTCCTCCCGAGTGTTGGCCCAAGTGGCGTGGCAGGTGTTGGATTTGTTCCACGAGCTGGACGAGCAAGCGCGAACGGGCCGCCATGGGATCGAGCCCGGCCGCGCGGAGGTGAGCGGGAAGATCGTTGTCACGCGGGTCGCGAAACTCGAACCGGTGGAGCAATTTGGCCACGCGATCCACGTGCTCCAGCGAAAAGCCCAACGCTTTGCCGACTTCCCGCACAGCGCTGCGCAACCGATAGGTGATCACGTTTGCCGTCATCGCGGCTCCATGGGGCCCGTAGCGCCGGTACACGTACTGCAACACCCGTTCGCGCTGGTCGCCGCTGGGGAGGTCAATATCGATGTCCGGCCACTCGCCGCGCTCTTCCGAAAGGAAACGCTCGAAGAGGAGATCCATGCCCACGGGGTCCACCGCTGTGATGCCCAGGGAATAACACACGGCGCTGTTGGCGGCCGAACCGCGCCCTTGAGCCAAAATGCCTTGCTCGCGGCAAAAGCGCACAATGTCCCAGACGATGAGAAAATATCCCGCCAGTTGCAGCTTGCCGATGATGTGGAGCTCGTGTTCGAGCTGCCGGGTGACCTTGGGGGTCAGCGTGCGGTAGCGCTTCCGTGCTCCTTCGTATACCAGATGGCGCAAATACTCTTGAGCCGTTTGCCCGGGAGGCAACGGGTAGTCCGGAAAGCGGTAACCGAGGTTGGCCAGCGTAAACTCGCACCGTTCCGCAATCGCCCGTGTGTTGCGCACCGCTGCCGGAAGATCGCGAAACATCCGGGCCATATCCCCCGGGGCCTTCAGGTGGCGTTCGGCATTGCGTTCCAAGAGCCACCCGGCGGTATCCACGGTGGTCCGATGGCGGATGCACGTGAGGATATCGTACAGCGATTGCAGCTCGGGGGTGGCGTACCGCACGTCGTTCGTGGCCACGAGGGGAAGCCGAAGGGCCGCAGCCACGTCGCACAAGATGCGATTGTGGCGTTCTTCTGTCGGATCGCCGTGGCGCTGGAGTTCGAGATACAACCGGCCGGGGAACAATCTCTGCAGGGTGTGCAAAGCGCCTTCCGCCAAACGGAGGGGTGCAGGAAACAATGCGTCCCGCACCAGGCAAATCCACCCTTCTGTAAACCCTTCGAGTTCTTCCCACGTCAGTACGGCCTCGCCCTTGGGGAATTGGCACTTGTTTCGAGTGAGCAAGCGGCACAAGTTGCGATAGCCTGTGCGGTTCATCACGAGGACGTACAAGTGCGTCGGGGAACGCCGGGTGGTGGCGGCGTTCGCTTCCCATGGCAGGAGCGCCAGTTCGCAACCGATCAGGGGACGAAGGCCAGCCTCCCGAGCAGCACGGTAAAAACGCGGGGCTCCGTACACCCCATCGCCGTCGCCCAAAGCGAGGGTGTCGTAGCCGAGATGAGCTGCTCGGGCTACGAGATCTTCGGGCAGCGAAGCGGCTGCCAAAAAATGGAATGCGGAGTGACAGCGCAGTTCCACGTAATCCATGCTTAGGACCTCGAAACACGTGCCGGAGCGCGAAGCGACGAAAACTCAGTCATACACACCGTCTACAAACCATTGCTGTTGTTGCTGGTCGCGATACAGGCGGTACACTCCTCCATCGCTGAGCTGCACATCGTAGTAATCGCGCTCGTAGGGGTGCTCGTTCCACCACTCGGTGCGGATCCGCCACGGGCCGGCCCACGACACGACCCTCCCGCCGAGCCCTGGCCCGCGCACGAAATCCGGCTGTTCGCGCTCGCAAAACACTTCCACTGCCAGCGGCGGGCGAAAACGGCGCAAGGCTAACGGCGGGAGTGCATTGGGCGGCGGCCGGTGTTCGGTGCCGGAGGTGTGCAAACGGAAGGCGGCCCAGTGGTCGCCATCGGGGCGATGCGTGGGGGTAATCGCCGGGCTTCCCACCCGTTCGCTCCCACACAGCGCCGAAAGTTGTGCGAGCACGGCAACTAAAGAGGCCGGAGCCGGGCCGTTCGGGTGGAACAAATCGAGCTGGCTCGAACGCAGAACCTCGGGGCGCGCCCGCACGCGCACCGCATCGAGTGCGGCTTGCGGGGGCTGCTGCTCGAGATGCAACCGCAGCAGCGCCAGCAACGCTTTGGCCTCGTTGTTGGGATAGCTCACCGCGACCGTGCGTTCTTCCCAACCGATGCCCGACAAGTGCAAGCCGAGCTGCATCGAGGCACACGCCAAGCCCCGGGCTTCGAGGCGAGCCGTCAGCCGATCGAGCAAGGCGCGGAGAACGAAGGCCAGGGGTTCGAGGTGGTCGATGCCATAATCGAATTCCATGCTTTCCTCGAACACCAACGGGCACGGACGTGGCTGCAAGGGCTGCGTTTCCTCGCCGCGCGCCCGCCGCACTAAGGCCACGCCTTCGGGCCCCAAACGAGTTCCCACAGCTTGCAAGGGGAGCTGCACCAGTTGGCCAATGGTATGAATGCCCCAGCGTTCCAGTGTGGCCAGTAAGGCCGCACTCGGCTGCAAAGCCGCCACGGGGAGCGGAGCGAGAAACTCCGCTTCTTCTTCGGGCGCCAGTACAGTGACGCCTTCTTGCCGTTGTGCGGCGAGCAACGCAGCGGTTTTCGTGCTCGCTACGGCCACACGTGCCGGCAAACCTAAACGCTCGCACCGCGATGCAAGCTGGCTGGCCCATTGTGTTTCCGAAGCGCACCAAGAGCCAATCAGACCCTCGAGCCCGAGGTACACAATGCCGCTGTCTGCCGGCTCGACCAGAGGAGAACACGCTGCGGCGGCATCGAGCAGCGCTGCTTGGGCGCTCTGCAATACCGCGAGTTTCCATGGGCGCACCACCAAAGTGCGGCAAAGGCTTTGCGCTTGCGACAGCCGCATTCCCGGAGCTACGCCCCAGCGCCAAGCGGCCCGCGAGGCAGCCAGGACCGGGCTGCGCGGCTCCGGCCGTTCGACGACCGCTACGGCTTGCGTGGCCAGCTCGGGCTCGGCGCGCAGCCATGCAGCCAAAGGGAACGAGGGAACGTAGGCGCACCCGATGCGCATGGAAGCCACCTCTGAGCGAACCGCACCCGCACTCATCCACCCCCAAGGGCACACCGGGGTGGATGCCAACTCGCTTGCCAGTAAAGCTGTTGCCGTTCAGGTCCGGTACGGTTGCGTTCGACGGCTACGATCGCTTGCAACCCCTCCAAGCAGGCTCGCTGGCCGACACGCAGCCAATGGGCACCCCGCCTTTGCATGCGCACGCGCAAGGCTGCAAAACTCCCTGCCAAACTGCGCGGGGCGAGGACCAAGAGCACCGCATGGGCGCGGGCAGCCGCACGTTGCAAGCGCACCCACACAGCATGGCCGAGGACATGTGGCGTGCGCTCCCCCCAATCGAGAACAACGAGCGCAAATCCTTTGCTCGAAAGTACGATCTCGGCACAGCGTAGCGCTTCTTGCCCCGAGCGCGGCCGCACCCACAGTACCCGCTGCAATTCCACCCCAGCGGCGGCGAGCGAAAGAGGGTGCAAGGCATCCGCAAGGTCAATCCACACCCCGGTTTCCCCTCGTTGCGTCACTGCTGCGAGCAAGTGGAGGGCAAGCGTGGTCTTGCCAGAAGAACGTGCCCCGTAGAGCTCGCTCAAGCGCCCTCTCGGCCAGCCGCCTCCGAGAAGCTCGTCGAATTCGGACACGGCACACGACAAACGCACCACCGGCTCGACGACCCATCCACGCCGGACCCCGGGAACGATGCCCACGAGTTCTTCGCTTTTCTCTCCTGCAGCGGACTGCGGTAGCGTGAACATGCCCCACGTTTTCGCCTAATTTTCGCCATCAGGCAAGAGGGCCGACATTCGGGACGTGCTGCTCGATCGTTCCTTCCCCCTGCGTGCGATTTCTCCCTGGAACCTGTAGGGGCGACCCTTGTGGTTGCCCCTATCTCGGCGTTTGCCTCGGGCGACCCTTGTGGTCGCCCAAGGTGTAGGGGCACGGCATGCCGTGCCCCTACTGCTCACCATTCCAGCCCTCACCATTCCAGCCCGCCCTTGCCCGGCCTATGGCTGCCCTCTGCCTGGAACCTGTAGGGGCGACCGGCCGGTTGCCCCTACAGCGTCCGCGGAGAGGTCAGCCGCAGGCCGGGTAGTGGAGTTCCCCGTTCTCGAAGCGGGCAAACGGAGTGAGTGCGTGAAGGGCGCTGCGGCCAGTACCGAGGATGTGCACGACGGCGAAGCCGTGTACAACGAGCCAGTCGGCGAGGAGTTGGCGGTGGCACCGCTGGAAGTGCGCTTCCGCGCAAAGAGCCGCTGTGGGTCGCTCCGCGGCAAGGCGCACGAGTTCACGAGCGGCCTGCTGAAACTCCGCACTTTGCATGTGATCCGCGTACGCCTGAAAGCCCCGCGAGCGCCAGCCTCGGTTCGGGGAATCCGCACGAGGGCGCCGGAAGCCTCCGAGTCCGCGCAAGTGCACGTAACCGATGCCACTTGCCGGCAGCGCCCGCTCCAAATGCGCGCGGCCAAAGTGCGGCTGGCGTTTTCCGGCCGGGAAGGAGCGCACGTCCGCCACGCACTCAACACCGAATTCCTCCAGCAGCGCCACGAACTCGTCCCACGTGCGTGTCGAGTGCCCAATCGTGTAGATACGCTTGGCGTTTTGAGGCGGGCGGTCGTCTGCGTTCACCGAACGCCAACTTTAACCTCGGATCGCGAGCGCAGGCAGTGGCACCCGCAGGCTATATCTCCGCTTGCTCGCGGGTGCAGGCGCCTCCGCTCCAGTTCGCGGGCGGCTTTGCCGGCGCTCAGGCAGGAGGATCCATCACTTGCGGGCCTGTCGCCCGCCGGCAACCGGTAACGGTTTCGCAGTGGCATTGTGGGCCTTGGCCTGGCACTACCTGCACTGGAAGGATGCGCGAACCGGAAGGAGGTCGATTGCCATGCAACCAGCAGCACTGCAACGATGGCACGAAGCCGTGAAAAACCGATGCTTGGGCGAGCTCGATGCATTGCTGGCGAGCGACGCCGTGTTTTACTCGCCCGTCGTTTACAGTCCTCAGCGCGGCAAGGATTTGGTGAAGCTGTATCTTGCCGGGGCTTTGCAAGTGCTTGGAAACGAAACCTTTCGGTACGTGCGCGAAGTGGCGCAAGGGAATCACGCGGTGCTGGAATTCGAGGCCAGGGTGGAAGGAATTTACGTCAATGGCGTGGACATGCTCGCGTGGGACGAGCGCAACCAAATCGTCGAGATCAAGGTCATGCTTCGCCCGCTGAAGGCAATCGAAGTGGTGCGCCAGCGCATGGCCGCCATGCTGGAAGAATTGCAGCGCCAGCGCTGAGGGCGACTCGGAAGCCATTGGCAGCGAATCCGTTAGCGCCCGTGTTGTGCCGAGATACTCGGGCTTCACATGCCATCGCGTACCGGCGGGGTGACCAGGCGCATTGCGACAAAGCGGTTGACCGCGGGCAGCCGAGCGGCATAAGCAGCGGTAGCTAGGAGTGGGCGGTTGCCATGTGTCCGGAGGCGAGGAGTGCCGGAGCGAATGTGGGCGTGAGCGTGTCCCCGCCAGAGCGAGCGGGGCCGGCCGAGTCCGTGAGTCCCCGCGCCCGATTTATCCAGGCAGCGTGGGGCGTGAAACTCTTCCTGCAGCGCGTGCTGCGGTTGGCTCTACGATCCCGCACGGCGTCCTGGGAGTTCGTGGGGCCGAGCGGCTGCGAACCGATCAGTGTCCCCCTTGTCGGTGTGGGCTACGAGCCGCGAACGAAACTGGCCCGCTCGGTAAAGCTGCGCGATCGGGTCTGGCTCTGGCGGGAACCATCGAACCCACACGATCCCAACGCAGTCGCGTGCATTGATGGTCAGGGGTGCACGCTGGGATACCTGAGCCGCCATTTAGCGGCTGAGATGGCTCCCTACATGGATCGTGGTGCGAACCCTATCGAAGCAGTAGTCACCGAGCTGTCCACGGATGTCCACGGTGCGCTCTTGGGCGTGAGGGTGGGCTTTTACGTACCGGAGGCGCTGGTCGAGCTCATTCGAGCTGCCCGGCCGCAGCTCTCGTATTGCTTCGAGGTTGGCCAAGCAGGCACCCGTTATCTCTCGTTGGATTGCGACGAGCCCACGCTCCACGAGGTCATGGGCCAGCTTGCGGCTCGTGGTCACCCCTGCCTGCGCCACGGGTTGAGTTCGCGCCCGGCTAGCGACGGCCGGCAGTATCGTTGGTACGCGGCGTTCGAGAGCGATCTCACCGAAGAATTTGTGCGCGACTTTTTCGCGCGCGCGTTCGGCGTGCTCACTGCGGAACAACAGGTCCGACAGGAAGTGCAAGAGTGGGTGGAAGTATACGAGGAGGAAAACGAAGACCTGCGCGCGAAACTCGCTGAGGCAAAGGCGGAACTGGAGCGGGAGCGGCAGCACGCCGAAGCGATTCTACGCGATAGCCAGCGCAAAGAGCGCGAGCTGCGGCGGGCGCAGCGCGAAGAACTTCCGAAGTTCTTGGGTTTGTTCGCCCCGCAACTGCACTTCGTGCGCGACTCGGTGGACGTGCTGGCCATGGAGTTGGCCAGCCACGACGACTTGCTCCGCAAGCTCGCCGCACTGGCCACAGCCCCCCAGGAGGTACGGGCTCGACGCGTGCAAATGGCGCCGGATTGGAGCGAGCTGCACTTCTCCACCGGCCGTGCGGACGACGGCCGGTTGTATTTCCGGCGCGCCGGAAATCGCTGGCAGGTGCTCGTGTCGTTCAAGGGGCAGCAGTCGCGCGATCTCCAATACCTGAAAACGTTCAAAGGCTAGCCAGCACTTTTGGCTGCGTGGCCAGTGCGCGCACCGCCTGCCGACGCGCAACGATCGCAGTGGTCGACCGCAGGGCATCGCTGTGATAGGCAACGCCAGCGAAAGGGCGAAGACGCATGAAGCGTTGGTTTGCATTGTCGGCCATCGGACCGGACCGTCCCGGCATTGTCGCCGATCTCGCGGAGCTGATTTACGAGTGCGATTGCAACCTCGAAGATTCCAGCATGACCGTGCTCGGGAGCGAGTTTGCCGTGTTGTTGCTGCTGACAGGAGAAGGCGAAGATTTGGAGCGGCGGTTATCCTCGGCGTGTAAGCGCCTCGAGTGGGAAAAACGACTCACGGTGTTTTTTCGGCCTTTGGAAGGCGAGCCGATCCCGTATCGTTTGGCCACCGGGGCACGCTCCTATATGCTCGAGGCTACCGGGGTGGACAAGGCTGGCATTGTGGCCCGCATCGCCCGCGTGCTGGCCAATCACGGAGTGAACATTACGAAAATGGAAAGCAGCTCCCATCCCGAACCAGGCACAGGGACGCCGATTTACCACATGACCATTGCAATGGATGTTCCGGCGCGCACCGACGAAGCGCAGTTACGGTCGGACATCGAGCGGGCCGCGGCTGAATTGATGATCGATGTGCGCCTGGCTCCGGTGAATCCTGCGTGAGCCACCGAGCAAGATCGTGCCGTGGTTTCGGCCGCGGTGGTTCGCTGCTAGCTAAAAGCTGCTTCAAAGGAGGCCCCGATGTTTGGATTAGGCGTTCCGGAACTCATCATTATCCTCGTGGTGGCCCTGATCATTTTTGGTCCCGGCAAGCTGCCGGAAATCGGCGGGGCTTTGGGCAAGGGCATCCGCGATTTCAAGCGCAGCTTCGAGGGGCGGGACGAAGAACCGAAGAAAGTGGAAGAGCAGAAGGACTCATCGGGCCCCTCCGCCTGAAGCACGGGCAGAATTTTAGGCGCGCGGCAAGCCGAGCAAGCGCTGCGCAATAATGTTGCGCTGAATCTCCGAGGTTCCAGAGGCGATCGTCATCGCCCGCGCCATGAGCCAGGCATGCTGCCAAGCTCCGTCGCGAAGCACGCGCTCGTCACCCCGCCAAAGCTGCGCATACGGTCCTTGGACCGTGAGCGCGAAATCCAAAAAGCGCTGGGCGAGCTCCGAGCCGTAGAGCTTGAGCACCGACACATCCGTCGGGGTGCGCCCGTGCTCGAGGTCGCTCACCAATCTCAAGCCGTGCAGGCCCATGACGGCGACCTCGGTGCAAAACTCCGCGAAGCGCTGCCGCACCAGGGGATCCTCGCTTTTGCCGGTGTGGCGTAACCAGCGATGCAGCTCTTCGAGCTCCGCTCTGCGGCGCACGTGATCCACGAGCAGGAGCGTACCGCGCTCGTGGCCGAGCGCGGTGAGAATCACTTCCCATCCTTTGTCGAGCTCGCCCACGAGGTTGGCAGCGGGTACCCTCACGTTTTCCAGAAACACTTCGTTGAAGTCGGTATCCCCGGTAATTTCGCGCAGGGGCCGCACCGTCACGCCTGGGCTCCGCATGGCCAGAATCAAGCAACTGATTCCCTTGTGCGCCGGCGCTCGCGGATTGGTGCGCACGAGGAACAAGCCGTAATCGGCTTGATTGGCGTATGTCGTCCACACCTTCTGCCCGCTCACCACGAACACCTCGCCCTGTCGTTCCGCCCGCGTGCGCAGCGAAGCGAGGTCGGACCCGGCATTGGGTTCCGAAAATCCGAGGCACCACAGCTCCTCCGCGCGCAGGAGTGGCGGAAGGTAGCGCTGGCGCTGTTCCGCGGTACCAAAAACGAGCAGGGTAGGTGCAAAGATACTCACCGCCGCCCCATTGATCAGAGGCGGCGCCTCGGCCCGTGCCAGCTCTTGTTGCACCGCGAGATGCTCGAGCAGCGAGGCGTTCCGTCCCCCCACCTCTTCGGGGAAATGTACCGCCACCCAACGCTCGCTTTGCAATGCCTGCTGCCACTGGCGCAGAAATTCCACCCGCGCGCGGGTGTCCGAACTGTGGCGAAGAGCCATCCACTCGCTCACCGTGCGGCGGTGCGCTCCCAGCCAGTTGCGAAATTCGCGTCGTGTGGCTTCCACGCGGGCAACGGGTTCGAAGTCCATGGCGGTCTGAGTCAATCGTTCGATTGACGCGAAATATGCGAAGTGGTAGCCGAAGTCAAATTGCAACATTCTTACGGGAGGACGAGCGATGTTACTGGAAGGCAGGGTGGCAGTCGTCACAGGAGCCGGCCGCGGAGTGGGCCGCGGCATTGCACTGGAACTGGCCCGCAATGGCGCCAAGGTCGTGGTGAACGATCTCGGCTGCGGCGTAGATGGCCAGGGCAAGGCGGAGGACCCAGCCATGCAGGTGGTAGAGGAAATTCGCGGCTTTGGCGGCCAGGCGGTGCCCAATTACGATTCCGTGGCGTCGTTCGAGGGCGCCAAGCGCATCATCGATACGGCGTTGGAGAATTTTGGCCGCATTGACATCCTCGTGAACAACGCCGGCATTTTGCGCGACCGCACCATGGTGAAAATGAGCGAAGAGGATTTCGACGCGGTGATTGCGGTGCACCTCAAGGGCACGTGGAACTGCGGGCGGCATGCGATCCCGCACATGCGGGAACAAAATTACGGCCGCATCATCAATATTACTTCGAGTGCGGGGTTGCGGGGGAATTTCGGCCAAAGCAACTACGGTGCGGCCAAGGCAGGCATCATGGGGCTCACCCTGTGTTGGGCGCTGGAACTCGGGCGCTACGGGATCACGGTCAATGCCATGGCACCCGCCGGGCTCACGCGCATGGTGGGCACGATTCCCGGAATGGAAAACAAAGAGCCGCCGCACGAAATGCACCCCGACCGCAATGCGCCTATGGTGGCGTTTTTGGCGTCCGAAAAAGCCGCTCACGTGAACGGGCAAATTTTTGGCCGGCGCGGCTACGGTTTCACGCTGTTTCAGCAGCTCCGCCCGATTGCCATGATGTACAAGCCCGGCGGGCTCACGGCTGAGGAAATCGCCGCGAACTTCGATGGAGTTTTCCTCGAACACTTGCAGCCCATCGGCATTCCGCAATTGCGCCGCGACGACAAGAAAGAAGAGAAAAAAGAAGAAAAGAAGTAGGTTCGTTCGATGCAGGAAATCGGTATTCGTTCCCAAGCCGCGTACATTCCCATGCTGCGGCTTTCGCTCGGCGCCATCAGCGGCGGCCGCAAAGCCAGCGGTGGCGGCGGAGAGAAGGCGGTCGCATACTTCGACGAAGACGCCGTCACCATGGCCGTGGCCGCCGGCTCGAATTGCTTAGAGGGGTTGGACCGCTCCGGGGTGGACGCCTTGTACTTCGCCTCGACGTCTTACCCGTATCGCGAGAAGCAGGGGGCCGCGCTGATCGCCAAAGCACTGGACTTGCGGCGCGAGGTGCTCACGGCCGATGTAACCGACTCGACGCGCGCAGCGACAGTGGCGTTGCGCGCGGCTCTCGACGCTGTGCGCGCGGGTACCGCGCGCAATGCCTTGGTGATCGCTGCGGATGCCCGCCCCGCACCGCCGCGCACCCCCATGGAGCGCAACTTCGGAGATGCGGCGGTGGCTTTCCTCATCGGCAGCGAAGACGTCGCCGCGATCTTCGAGGAGCAAGTGTTTTTGGCCGAGGAAATCATTGACGTATGGCGCACGGAGTGGGATCGCTTCGTGCGCTCGTGGGAAGAACGCTTCGTCGTGGAGCGTGGCTACACGGAAAACACCGTGGCGGCGATTCGGGCGCTGCTCGAAAAGGCTGGCGCCAAGCCCGGAGATTTCCGGCGGCTCGTTGCCTACACGCCGGACGCGCGCAGCTTGCAGGGGGTGGCACGCGCCACCGGGTTCGATCCCAAGACCCAGTTACAAGACCCGCTCTTCGGGCGAGTCGGCAACTGTGGTGCCGCCTTTGCCCCCTTGCTGCTGGCGGCGGCTTTGGAGGAGGCGCAAGAGGGGCAGCGCTTTCTGTGGGCAAACTACGGCGACGGAGCCGATGCGATGGTGGTGCGCACCACTGCGGCTGTGGCCCGCTTGGCGCGGCGCCGCGGAGTCCAGTGGCATTTGGCGCGCCGCCGGGAACTCACCGACTACGACCGTTACCTCAACTACCGCAACTTGTATCCCACGGAAAGCGACCGCCGCGCCGGCCAAGGCGTATCGGCTACCGTGCACTATCGCGACCGCAACGAGGACATCGCCTTTCACGGGCAGCGCTGCCGGCGCTGCGGCACGGAGCAGTTTCCCTTCCAGCGCGTTTGCTTCCAGTGCTTTGCTCGCGACGATTTCGACGAAATTCGCCTCGCGGAGCGGCAGGGAAAGGTGATGTCGTTCACCTTCGATTACTTCGCCGGCAGCCCCGATCCGCCGTTGATCGTGACCACGATCGAAGTCGAAGGCGGTGCGAGGGTATATCTGCAAATGACCGATGCCTCGCCGAGCGAGGTGAAACTCGACATGCCGGTGGAATTCACCTTTCGCAAGATCCACGAATACGGCGGCACACCGAACTACTTTTGGAAGTGCACGCCGGTCAGGAGCATTTCTTGGTAGACCAGAGACGGAGCGGAGGGCAGCGATGAATCCGGAAGCGATCCGCGACAAAGTCGCTATCGTGGGAATGGGCTGTTGTAAGTTCGGCGAGAACTGGGACAAAGCCCCCGAGGATATGATCGTGGAGGCCGCCTTCGAAGCGTACGAAGATGCCGGCATCGAGGAGCCGCAAAAACAAATCGAGGCGGTATTTTGCGGGGCGGTGTATCCCTCCAAGGGAACCGCCGAGGTCGCCGATGCGCTGAAACTCTTTGGGCGGCCGGTGAGCATGGTGCAAAACTACTGCGCCACCGGAACCGATGCGCTGCGTTACGGCGTGTTCGCGGTGGCCTGCGGCATGTACGACACGGTCATGGTCGTGGGCTTCGACAAACCCAAGGACCGGGGCGTGAGCGGGCCGAGCGCGGTCACCACTGGGGTGCGCGGCTTGCCCATGACCCCGGCCGGTTGGTTCGCTTTGTGCGCTGCGCGCTACTTCGAAACCTACGGCGCGAGCCGCGAGGACCTGGCCAAGATCGCGGTGAAAAATCACCACAATGGGACCTTGGCACCCAAGTCCATGATCAAAAGAGAAATTACCGTGCAGGACGTCCTCCAAGCCCCCATCATTTCCTGGCCGTTCGGACTGTACGACTGCTGCGCGCAGTCCGACGGGGCTGCCGTGGCCATCTTGACCCGGCGCGACTTGGCGAAAAGTTTTCGCGACGATTACGTGCTCATCCGCGCCATCTCCATTGCCCTCGGACCCAATCCGCAGTCGGATCCCTCGTTCGATTTCCTGCGCTGGAAGCCGACGATTTACGCAGCCCAGGATGCTTACCGACAAGCCGGGATCGCCAACCCTGCCAAGGAAATCCACCTGGCCCAGGTGCACGACTGTTTCACCCTCACCGAGCTGCTCACTTACGAGGACCTGGGTTTTGCCGAGAAAGGCTCGGCAAAAGAACACATCGCGGCCGGTACGTTCGAATTGGGCGGCGAACTCCCCGTAAATACCGACGGCGGGCTCAAGAGCTTCGGCCATCCGACCGGAGCCACGGGCATCCGCATGCTGTACGAGAACTACAAGCAGCTCCAAGGCAAGGCAGGTCCGCGGCAAGTGAAAAACGCCACCGTGGCGTTGAGCCACAATCTAGGCGGGGCTCCACAAACCTGCGGCGTAGCCATCGTCACCATGCCCTAACAGCCCCGTAGGCTGGCTGGTGGCTCAGCACGTGGTGTGCGGGTTGGTCCAGCGGAGCTTGCCGGTTCCATCGCATGTACCCGCCGTGGAGGGATTAGCTCGCGCGAGCGCAAATAGAAGACACGCGAGATCTGCAAACACTGCTGCGATCGCCCAAGCTGCTGTAGCGCCGGAGGTGTCCTGATGCCAACTAAAGCCCGCAGGATCGCTTAGAGGTGCAATCGGGCCGCGCGCCAGGCAGAATTTGGCAACCTCTTGTGGAGCTCGTATCGAAAGCCGCCTGGTGGCGCCGCTCCGCCAAAGGTGAGCAAAGCTACGCTCGGCATCGTCGCTGCAAAGCCGCCTCCGCTCCCTCTGATACGCGTGCGCGGGCGGTTGCAACCTACCGCCCCTTTCCACCGCCGCGGCTTGTCCCTCCGCACCCGCCACCGCCACCTGCGCCTCGGCTCGGCAATGTACGTGCACAGGGCCGCCAGCCTCTGTTCCGGGCGCGCAATCGTTTTCGCCTTCCGCTCTCCTTGTCCCGAACCACTTCCTGCGCGTACGGTCCCAGCCTACCGCATCGAGATACTCTCGCGTTACCGCGCCCGTGCACGGCACCGCGGCGCTCGCCGGCAGCGCCCGCAGCATGCATCTGCGCCGCCACAATGGACTGCCGCTCAGCGGCCGGCGAAGGCGCTCGGCGGGGCGGCTTGTTGCGCCCCGCTCCTAGCACCTACTCCACGACGTAGGTGCTCATGAGCTTGTCGTGCCAGCCCTGCTTGTCGCGGTCGAACAGGATCCAGAGGAAGCCCAGGAAGAGGACCAGCGCTGATATCGGTTTCCCCATCAGTTCGCGGATGAGCATGGTGAAAAAGCCAGGGCTCGTACCGTCCTCCTTGATGACTCGTATGCCGAGGAGCTTCTTACCTGGCGTCAGTCCCTTCACGAAGACCAGGAACGCCCAAACATTATACCCCAGCAAGAGAACGATGCCGAGCAGGACACCGACACGGGGTTCGTCTTTTGGCGCTGCCGCTGCGCCAGCCCCGGGCGACGACCAAGATCTGGAACAGCGCGACCAGCGGTACGAGCAAATCGAGAAAGCAGGCAACGAGCCTCTTTCCTGGTAAAGCCAAGCGACCGATCCTCGGATCCAAGAGGTTCGTGCGGCACCTAGCGCACCAACGAGCAGCCGGCGCGACCTCCGCGCTACATGAGGGGCAGCTTGCCATGAGCCCATCCTCCTTTCCGTGACGGTGTCGTCACCCAACGATCGATGACACGGCGGCTTCGCGGAAATCAGTGCTCCGCCTCTTCCTCGTACTCCTCCAAGACGCTGTCCGACAGGTGAGACAGGTGTGGATGGGCAGCGAGCTTCCGAACACTCTCATACGATAGATACGTGCAGCTCGCCGAGAGTGGCCCTCGCTCGCGAACCGAGAAGACCGGGCGTCGAAGCTCGGCAATAACTTTTTCGCGGAGGGAGATCGGAGCGACGACGTGGAGTCGGATGTCCATGTTTGGCTGCAGCGCCAACAGATCAGCCATACGTAGTATGGCCGAGTAGGCGGAGGCCGGGTGCTCCACTCCGAAGGCTCGTTTGATGGCATGACCCTCGAGCCAAAGGACGTCCATTTGCTCGATCGTTTTCAACGTGGTTTCATCGTAATTCAGCGGGAGCTGTTCCAGAATGGGTGGGTGATCCCCCCTCCACTGAGCAAGTACGTCGGAACGGTCACTGCGGGGAACCCAGATTTGCATCCCCATCCGACCTCCGATCTCCGCGAGCAGTGCCTGGATCTTGGTCGACTCGCGAAACGCGGCGCGACCTTCCTCTTCCTCCGGCTCTGCCTCTTCCAGCAGCGTTACCACGACGTCCCTCTGTGCACGACGGACTCGGTGGGTGGTGGCCCTCCTGTAGGCGCCCTGGCCTATAGGATAGGTGACGTCATTGTCCACCTGATCTCGGAGCAGAGTCTCGAGAAACGCGCCGTCGGAGTCATCGAGCTGAACCAGACTGCGCCGCACCTTTCCGGTCCAGGCGGAAGAACCTTCTGGTTGACTCCGCGTGAAGGACAGAGCATTCCAAACTCGGGGCTCGTGAATTGGGACTGCCTTTTCGACCGGAAGCCACACCAAATCGCGTACACGAAAGCGTACTACGAAGGGATCCGACTTCGGATAAAAAGTGGGCGTGTCATCGATGAAGGGGCCCTCGAGCACTTCCAGCAGACCAATCCACCTGGAGAGCTTCGTCATGTAACAGACGAACTTGTCACCCGGCTTTACCCGCCGAGCCGAACCCCACAGTTGCATGCGGTGCCCGGAAATCGCTCGGTTGGACCGCCCGAACACCTCGTACATCTCGGGCGAGAAGAGATCCAGATAGTAGGCCATCTTTTGCTCCTCGTGACTCCTCCTGCCGCCTAACTTATTTGGTTTCGACGTAACACCCGGATGCCGCTTTCTGCCCAGTGAATAGGGCCGGTGCACGGGCTGTTGATTCGGCTATTGAGGAGCATCTGGCCGGATTCCTCGAATCGCTTCGAGTCGTTGAATGGCTTCCGTACGGCACGCCGGGACTTTCCTCGTGATGACGAACTACCAACCGGGCTCCGCCCACCTTTCCCGCTGCGGTTCGAAACGTGCGTGTCCCTCATCGTGGTCTTTGCGTTCTCATGCCCTAGCGACTCCTCCACTGCGGGATACCGTACCGGTCAGGGGGCAGATGCGTCGCAAAGGAGTGACGGGAAGTATGGGCACTCCCCCCCCTTGCCCAGCCCGGCCTGCCTGGCGGCGTGGGTCGCCGCCTTCTGGACGATGCATTCATCGACATAATGCCGCCTTTGCGGCCCGATCTCGGGAGTGATCCAGCCATCCGCCTCGGGAAAAACCCAGTGCCAGCGCCACTCACGCACAGCGCTGGGATATTTGCGCTCGAGGGCAGCGGGCATTTGGATGCACCTCCGCCCGTCACGCAAATTTTTCTCGTGAATCGCTGTCACTGTTTGCAACTGACCTTTCGCGGGTGGTCTGGGTGGCCGTGCTTCGGGCCACTGCAGCAGCATCGTGACGCGATCCTTCGCGCACTGCCCTCACTTGTTCGCCCGTCGGAACAATGGATGACTGCTTCAGCCTGCGGGCGCGAGTCATCTGGCCAAGTTGACCTACTCCACGCAATGGCCTGCTGCAAGCCCACGCCCTCTAAAAACCCGACCAGAAGCGTGCGCAAATGCACTCCCGGAGGAATGCTGGGCCGCCCTGTGTTCTTCGCATGATACGGCGTACACAGCTTCTGCCCGCGCCGATCGAAGCCACATTTCTTCGGCAACCGGTTCTGGTTCTGGTGAAATGCGTGCCCGGGAGAACGCGGCAGGTCGCGCGCGGCCGCCGCCCGCTGCCCCTGTGCCGCTGCGGGCCCACCGAACGACTTTGTCGCGTCCCCCGGCCATCAATTGTCGAACATTCCTCTCGCTCAGCGGCGCAGGGCTAATTTCGCAACCGGCTGCCGAGCAGTTGGCCGCGTTGCTCTCGCTTTCGCGTCGTGATTGTGAAGCAAACGCCCCGAACCCTGAAAGCGTACCCTCGAGGGCCTGGACCGGCGGCTCCGTAAGTCGATGTACAAGGCGGGCAGTGTCTTCGAGGTGTTCGTGCGCTCCTCTCGCATCCCGCCGCGCCACGCCGTACCGAGGGAGACGGGAGAACCCGCTTTCGGCACGAAACGCTGACTCCCGAAGTCCCCACCCTGTCGTTGGCTCGTCGCGACGAGTGGCCTAGCCGAGGCGCGTGCCCAGCAAAAATCCGGCAGTGAATGCGCCCCCGAATGGGAGGTTCCCGATCATCACGGCCCAAAGCCACTCCCCCCAGCCTTGCTGGTGTGCTTGCCGCCAGAGTTCATCGGCCGCACGTTCGACCTCCTGCCAATGAATGGTGATCCAGCCCTGATGCGCCAAAATCTGCAACGCAAAAAAGAGCAGGCCGAGGACAATGGCAGCAAGGCGGGCAACCTTCTTCGCCGCGTAGCCCGCTACCAGCCCAGCCATACCCCCGAAGCCAAGTTGCCCCAGGGGTAAGTTGGCCAAGAATGGAGCGAAATCCGCAGGTGTGCCAGCTCCTCCCATGAAAGGGCTAACTCTGGGTCCCGCTTTCCGACGAGGGCGAATCCGCTGCGGATGCGGCCCCGAGGGTCGGGGGACTCGTGCTACCGGCAGGCGTTGCGCTCGCAACCGCTGTGGCGGGCTGAGATCCCCAAGATTCCTCCCGGCCAAGCGACCACGCGGCACCGATCAGCCCCAAACCTACAGCGACTTCCACGATGGCACCAATCCAACCCCAAACTCCGGGGCTTCCGGCCACGTAGGCTCCACCCAAACGACCTGCCGCTGCGCCAAGGAACAACGTGCCAGCCAGTACCAGCAACTGCCGCGATCCGCTCGCGGCTGCGTATAAAATCCAGCCGCCCAGCACCACGAACAGCCCGCCATACAAGGCCCGCGTTTCCGCCGTCGCTTGCGCCTGGCTCGCTGTGGGTGCCACGGCAAAGCCCGCATAGTCCATCACGCGTTCGGGGAACAACAAAGCTCCGAGTCCGAACACTACGACGATCGAGCCCAGCACGATGCCAGTCAACCTTGCGTTCACTTCCTCGTTCCTCCGCGCGCTTGGCCGCTCCGCCGTCAGCTTCCAATGACCGTTTGCAAAGCCACCCGGTAACCCTGGTCGATCAAGGCGCCGTCGAACTGCCCAGTTGCCCTCAGTGCGCGATGCAAGCGCGGCAAGTTGTAGTGCGGAACGCCCGGATACAGATGGTGCTCTAAATGGTACGCCACATGGTGCGGATTCAAAAAGAACTTGGCAAGCGGGTTTCGCGTGAGGACCGTGCGTGCATTGCGCAGCGGATCGGCTCGATCCGGCACCGCCGCGTGTTCCAAAACGCCCCGCACCCGCAAAATCACCTGATACACGGTCATCAACGGAAGCCACCACAGGACCACGAATGCCCAACCGTATCCCCACCAAAACAAGCCAGCGACTCCAGCGGCAACCGCAGCACGCTGGATTCCTGTGGACCAACTCCACCTCCGCAGCAAGTTTCCGCGGGCAAGTCGCATTCGCCCCGTGGTACGGTCCACCGCCAAGTAGCCACGCATCGTCAGTGCAGAAATGCCGACCGCGTCGCGCAACAGCTTGCGCCACCAACTTGCCCGCCCACAGGGAAACGGCAACGACAGCGACAAGTCGGGATCCTTGTCTGTGAGCAAGTACTTGTGGTGGCGCAGGTGCACGGTGCGGTAGGCGACGAGATGACTGGCGATCGGACGCGCGCACAACCATTGGCCCACGAAATCGTTCCACCAACGGTTTTCGAACAAGCGGTAATGGGCCGCATCGTGCATCAACACCGCCAATGCGTGCTGGCAACGCCCAACGATCAACACCGCAGCCACCCACGCCAGCGGATGTGGCCAAACCAACGCGATCCCGATCGAGCCGGCAATCCATCCCCACGTGGACGCGAGCGCGAGCCACGCGCGCCCGGCATTTACCCGCTGCAGTGGCCGGAGCACGTCTCCTGGCAGGCGTACCGCCGCAGCCGGCCACGAGGCCTGCGTGCCGACCCCCTCCACAGTCGCACTCGTGCTGCGATCACTGCCAGCCAGCATGAGTTCTTACCTAGCACCGGACGCGATACCAAGGGAAGCACCTTTGCAATTCGCGCAAGGCGATCCGCCATTGATCGCTGGGCTCGACCTCGTCTCCCGAGGTAGCGCGCTTCCCCTGCTCGGGGGGCACGGGGCGACCCGACCAGCCGCAGCGCACTATGCGGGAACGAGCCCCTGGTGGCCCCACCTCCCGAGCGATGCAAAGAAACCGGTCAGATCGGATAGCGACAGGCCATCCGTCACTGCGCATCGCAAGGAGTATGATCCGGTGCCAAAAGGAAGAGGGCAAAGACGCGGTCGTTGGCGTCTTTCTGCTGGTCCACGAGTGTCCCCAGGTCCACCACCAGGGGCCGGTCCGACTTGCGGTCTCCCGTGGCGCCGGTGATGATGCGGAAGCGACCGTCCGGGCGGGTACTCGTTCGGTGCCCCCAACCATTTTGGACGAACAATTTGACGAACCGCTCCTTGGCCGGCGTGCCGTCCGGATTCACGATCGTTCCCTCGAAATGAACGTCGTACGGAATCGGCACGAGCTTGCCGTAGTTCTTGTCCACGAAACACTTCCCGCAAGGCTTGCCGTTCAGCCAACCCGATTCGGCACCGTCGTAACAGCCTGGGTCGTTCGGATTTTTGCAGTCGTTGCACACCACCACCTCTGCCAGCACCTTGCCGCTCTTGTCACGCACAGGAACGGGGTCGCGGGCCATTGCGGTGGTTGCCAGGAACAGCGCCAGGAACGTACCAACCCACGGGGTCCGCCAACTTCCGCGCATGAGCCTCCTCCACAATCTCGTCAGGTGAGAAGATTTCGAGCCTTGCCCGTATAGTCGACATTCGGTAAGCGCTCAACACGCCGGCGGGGAGCACTATGAGCTGGCAGCCGAAAGCAGAGGAAGCAGCCAAGATTCTTCACCGAGCGCGCTATGTGGTGGCGCTGACGGGTGCGGGTCTTTCCGTCGAAAGCGGTATTCCGCCGTTTCGTGGTCCGGGAGGCTTGTGGACCAAGTATGGCGAGCCGCCACTCAACGGCTTCCAGCGGTTTTTAATGGACCCGAAGAAAGCCTGGGAAGAACGGCTCCACCCTTCCGGACCGATGCGCGAGCTGTGGGAGACCTTGGCCAAGGCGGAACCCAACCCGGGTCACTACGGTTTAGTCGAACTCGAGCGGCTCGGCGTGTTGCGCTGTACCATCACCCAAAACGTAGACGACCTCCACCGGCGAGCGGGCAGCCAAAACCTGGCGGAGATCCACGGCAACGCCACTTTGGTGCGCTGTCTCTCGTGTGTGCGGCGCATGCCGCTCGAGGCAGTGGATTTGAGCGAGCTGCCGCCGCGTTGCCGGGAGTGTGGCGGCTTGCTGAAAAGCGATACGGTGTCGTTCGGCGAGCCCATCCCGCCGGACGTATTGCAACGCTGCCAAGCCGAATCGGCGCGGGCAGACTGCATGCTGGTCGTGGGCACGTCCGCGACCGTGTATCCAGCAGCGGGATTTCCGTTGGACGTTCACCAACGCGGCGGCACTTTGATCGAAGTCAACCCGTACGAGACGGAGCTCACGCCCTACTGTGCCGTGGTCGTGCGGGCCCCGGCCGGAGAGGCGCTTCCAAAGATTGTCGAAGCGCTGCGCCAGTTGCGCGGGAGTTGACGCGGCTTTCGTCCGTGCGGTCCGGGGAGGCTCGGCTGTACGCCGGTTGGCAGCGCGGGCACGGGCCTGCGCAGCTCACACTGCCGATGGCGGATCCCGACCCCTTGCCGCCGGCAGGGCCGCATTTGGCAAACAGCTCAGTTCGGGCTAAACGGCGCGGCTCGGTCTTGCGAAGCATATGGTGGATTGGAGAGCGCCACAGCCTCTGCCCCATTTTGCCGGGGCACGAAGCAAAACATTCGATGGCCGTTCCCGTGGCTGGACGGTAGCGGCGCTCGGGTTGGTGCTCGTCATCGGCTGGGCCTTCACGCATCGGCTGGGAAGTTTCCCCCTCTTGGACGATCCGAACGAAGCCCAGTATGCAGAAGTCGCCCGGGAAATGTTGGAGACGGGCGACTGGCTCAGCCCGCAGCTCAACTACGTACTGTTCCTGAACAAGCCACCTTTGTCGTATTGGGCGATCGCCTCGGTGTTTCAAATCTGGGGTATTCATGAAGCAGCCGCTCGGTTACCCAGTGCCGCGGCCGGATGGCTTACGGTGGTCGTGGCCCTGGTTTGGGGTTGGCGTGCCTTCGGGCCACCGGTAGGTTGCCTGGCGGCTGCGCTTCTCGCCTCGATGGGCGGATTCTTTGTGGAGACCCACGAAGTCCGGCCGGATCTATGGCTCGTGCTCGGAATCACGGTGTCTCTGTTTGCTCTTTGGGAGATTTGGCAACGCCCGGAGGAGCGCCTGGAACGAGGGTCCGGCTGGCTCGCGTTATGGCAGGTTGGCTTGGCTGTGGGCCTGCTTGCCAAAGGGATGTTGGCCTTGCTCGTGCCTGCGGCTGTGACGCTGGTGCTCCTTGCATGCGAACGGCAGTGGCGCCGGGCGCTGTGCTTTTTCCACCCGCGCGCGTGGTGGCTGTGGCTTGCGTTGGTCGGGCCGTGGCATGCGGCGATGAGCTTTGTACATGCCGGTTTTCTGTGGGACTACGTCATCAACCAACACCTGTTGTTCTTCTTCGACAAGAAGTTTCCGCGCGACTCCACTCCGATCTCGCTGCCCATGTTCTGGGCAGCCTTTGCCATGCGGGTATTTCCGTGGAGTGTGTTCGTGCCCCTGTCCGTGGCTGCCGGTGTTGCCGCTCTGCGCAGGCAGACAGAGGAGCGGACGGCACTCGTGATCTTGCTCGCTTGGCCGGCAATCGTGCTTGCGTTGTTCTCGGCTGCGTCCTCGCGTCTGGAACACTATTCTTTGCCAGCGCTACCACCGCTCGCGCTTTTGCTGGCAGTACATTTGGTGCGCGCGAACGAGCTCTCCCGTCGCTGGATCACCGCCACCTGGATCCATTGGGTTTTTTTGAGCTTCGTGTTCGTCAACGCTTTGTGGGTGGTTCCTCGCTTGGTGCGCGAAGAAGAGTGGCTCGAACCGACGGCGGCCTTCGTGCGACTGGCGGTTCAGGTATTTACCGGTTTCAGCGTGGCCGGGGTGCTGGCGCTGCTGCTTTGGTGGAGAGGCGCCCGGCTGTGGGCATCCGCTCCGGTGCTGGCCACGTTCTTCGCCACTGTACCTCTGTTTTGCGAGGGGCTGGTGTTGATGGCTCCCAACAATTCGAGCTTTTCTCTTGCCCTGCGCATCGAACGTTACATACAGCCTCTGAAAGCAACGGTGGTGTACCAAGCCCCGGAGGAGTACCAAACTTGTGCCGGGCTCAATTACTACCTTCGCCAGCGAATCGAAATTCTTCCGCCCAGACACTACGTGTTGCCAACCTACTTAGAGCCACACGCCGCCAATTTGTTCATCGATCCGGAAACCCTGGTGCGCTGGTGGCGCGAACGGAACGTCATCTGGATTTCCGACCCGCTCCGTCCGGATCAAGACTGGGACGCTGTCCTGCCGGGTCCTTATGAGGTCATTGCCCGCGACGCCAGCCGCGTCGCCGTGCGCAACGTTCGGCCGCGTCCCGTCGGGGATATAGGCCGTTGAACAACTCCTTCCTCTCCGTCGTTCAAAGGCTGGTGTGCACGCCGTCGTGATGGACTTGGGGGCGCATTGCCGAAGTCGCCGATGGCGAGTGGCGAGTAGCGAGTGGTGAGTGGCGAGTGGCCGGGAGGCCGTGGGGGCAAGGCGTGCCGTGCCCCGACACCGCCGCGCCCTCTGTTTCTCGAGCCAATACCTTGCATCGCAGGCGCAAATTGCGTTCTCTTGGGGACCTCACAGGCCAATTCCATGCGATTCAGCGATGTTCTCGACGAGGGTGCGGTCATTGTTGGCCAGTCGTGGCCGAGCTTCGAAGCCGCGGTCCGCGGACTGCTCGAACGCCTCGTCGGGCTTGCCTGTTTGCCTGTGGAGGCGCTGGAAACAACCTGGGAGATGGTGTGCCGGCGCGAGCAGGCAAATAGCACGGCCATGGTGGACATTGGGGTGAGCATTCCGCACGTGCGGACCGATGCGGTCCAAGGCATTGCCTGTGCCCTGGCGGTGGCTCCCCGTGCCGTGTACGAGGTAGCCTTTGGGCTGCCCATTTCGATCGTGGCCCTCGTGTTGTCCTCGCCGGGCCTCGTCACGGAGCATCTAGAGTTCCTCTCGTCCGTCTCTCTGGTTTTGCAATCGGAACGTTGCCGGCACGAGCTGCGGCGCGCAACCTCGCCAAGCGAGGTGTTGCGCATCCTGCGCGTGCACGATGGCCAAGGAGAAACCTTGCTCTAGTCGTTGCGCCCGCTGCTATGCTCGCGAGCCGAGGAGGCTGAAAGTGACCAAGCTCGACTTTTTGTCACGGGCAAACGCAGAGTACATCGAGGAAATGTACCAGCGATATCAGCGCGACCCCGAATCGGTAGATCCTTCGTGGGCGCTGTTTTTTGCCGGCTTCGAACTGGCCCGCAAGGAGGCGGCACCGCGGATCGCAGCCGAGGGGGTGGCGCTTCCGACCCACCACATCGGGGTGTACAACCTCGTCCACTCGTACCGCGAAATCGGGCACCTGATCGCCAATCTCGACCCTCTGGGCAACAACTTGTCTTCGCACCCGTTACTCGAGCCCTCCGAGTTCGGCTTTTCTCCGGCCGACCTGGAGCGCGTGGTGGAGACCCCCATGCTCAAGGGCTTTCCCCGCGGGCGCTTGCGCGACGTCATCGAGCGGTTGCGCGCCATTTACTGCAGAACCCTCGGCGTCGAGTACATGCACACCGACGACAAGGAGCAGCGCACTTGGCTCCAAGAGCGCATGGAGCCCACGCTCAATCGGCCGGAGCTTTCCGACGAAGATCGCAAGTACATTCTCTACCGCCTGATCCAGGCCGAGAGTTTCGAACAATTCCTGCACGTGAAGTACCTCGGGCAAAAGCGCTTTTCCTTGGAAGGTGCGGAGGCGCTCATTCCCCTTCTGGACGAAATCGTCGAAGAGTCGGGCCGTCAGGGGGTACAGGAAATCGTGATGGGCATGGCGCACCGCGGCCGCTTGAACGTGCTCGCCCATGTTTTGCGCAAGCCCTACGAGATGATCTTCGCGGAATTCGAGGGCACGCGCCTTCCGGCGCATATTCCGGGCGACGGCGATGTGAAGTACCACCTCGGTTATTCGAAGGACATCGTGACCCGTAGCGGCCACCCTATGCACCTCTCGCTTTGTTCCAACCCGAGCCACCTTGAGGCGATCGACCCCGTGGTCGAGGGAATCGTGCGCGGAAAACAGTACTACTTGGGGGACAGCGACGGGTCGCGCGTGCAGCCCGTCGTCATTCATGGCGATGCGGCGTTTTGTGGCCAGGGCATCGTTGCCGAGACATTGGCGCTCTCGGAACTGCGCGATTATCGTACCGGCGGCACGATCCACATCATCGTCAATAACCAGATCGGCTTTACCACTTCCCCGCAAAACTATTGCCCCACTCGCTACCCCACGGATCTCGCCAAGTTCCTCCACGCGCCGATCTTCCACGTGAACGCCGACGATCCGGAAGCAGCCATTCAAGCGGCACGCCTCGCCGCCGCGTTCCGGGCGCGCTTCAAGAAGGACGTCTTCATCGATTTGATCTGCTACCGCCGGCATGGGCACAACGAAACCGACGATCCCACGTTCACGCAGCCCACGCTGTATCGCCAAATCGAGGCTCACCCCAGCGTGCGCAAGCTGTACGCGCAACGCCTGCTCGACAGCGGCGTCGTGCGCGAGAAGGAACTCGAAGAGCAAGCGGCAGCGCTGCGGGAAGTCTTCGAAGATGCGTTGAACTACGCGCGCGACTTCATGCCGCGACAACAAGTCTTTGTGTTCGGCGGCGTATGGAAGGGCATGCGTTGGGCGGGGGACGATTGGAGTGCGCACACGGCAGTGGCACGCCCGACCCTCGAGGAGATTGCGCGCAAGGCGGCACTGGCCCCCGAAGGTTTTTCGGTTCATCCGAAAGTGCGCCGCCTCTACGAACAACGAATCGACATGCTGCAGGGCGAGGGGCAGGTGGACTGGGCGACCGCCGAAATGCTCGCCTTCGGCTCGTTGCTCCTCGAGGGAACGCACGTGCGTTTGGCCGGGCAAGACAGCGGCCGAGGCACGTTCAGCCAGCGCCACGCAGTCTGGTACGATGTGCAAACGGGCGCCCGTTACGTTCCGCTGGATCATCTTTCGGAACAGCAAGGCCGCTTCACGGTAATCGACACCATGCTCTCCGAGCTCGCCGTGCTGGGTTTCGAATACGGCTTTAGCTCGGCGGATCCGCGTAACCTGGTGCTGTGGGAGGCGCAATTCGGAGACTTCGCCAACAACGCGCAAGTGATGATCGATCAGTTCATCGTATCCGCCGAGTCCAAGTGGCAGAAGATGAGCGGGCTGGTGATGCTCCTTCCCCACGGATACGAGGGCCAAGGGCCGGAACACTCTAGCGCGCGCCTCGAACGCTTTTTGCAACTGTGCGCCGAACGCAACATCCAAGTGTGCAACCTAACCACGCCCGCCCAATATTTTCACGCGCTGCGCCGGCAAATCCACCGCAACTTCCGCAAACCCCTGATTCTCATGACCCCGAAGAGTTTGCTCCGCCACAAGCTGTGCGTGTCGCCCGTCAAAGACTTCACCGACGGGACGTTCCAGCCCGTGCTGGGCGACGTGGACCCGATCGATCCCGCCAAGGTTCGGCGAATCATTTTTTGCTCCGGAAAAATTTTCTACGACTTGCTCGTGGCGCGGCGCGAGCGCGACATCGACGACATCGCTTTCGTGCGCGTCGAGCAGCTCTACCCGTTCCCCGAAAAGGAGGTGCGAGCGTTCTTGGAACTCTACCCGGAACGGGCCGAGATCATGTGGGCCCAGGAAGAGCCGCAGAACATGGGAGCTTGGAACGAAATGTTCCGGTACTTGCTGCGTCTCGTCGGCAAGGATCGGCCGATCCTGTACGCCGGCCGCCGCGCGGCAGCCAGCCCAGCCACTGGCTCGTACAAAGTGCACCAAAGCGAAGAACAAGAACTGATTCACGCAGCATTGCGGAGGACCCATGCCCGTTGAAGTGAGAATTCCATCGCTGGGAGAGTCCATCACCCAAGGCGTGATCGTACGCTGGATCAAGCAGGAGGGAGAGTACGTTCAGGCCGATGAGCCGATCCTCGAGCTAGAAACCGACAAGGCCAGCGTGGAAATTCCAGCAACTTCCAGCGGTCTGCTGCACATTGTGCAACCCGAAGGTGCCACGGTAGAGGTCGGAGCGGTGGTGGCCACGATCGAACCACAAGCGGCCCAGCAACCTGCGGGTCCGTCGGCAACCGCTGCCGCTTCTCCGAAGTCCGCCGCAGCCGAGCCCCCACGCGCGAGCGTGACCGAGCCTCGCGCCCCGAGCGCCGTCGGCCAGCAGCCAGCCCCTCCAGCAGCTTCGCCACTTCTGAGCCCGGCCGTGCGCCGCCTGGTCGAAGAACATGGCCTCGACGTCAGCCAAATTCCCGGTACGGGAAAAGGGGGGCGCCTGACGAAAGCCGATGTGCTGGCGTATCTCGAGCGGCAACAGGCCGCTCCGCAACCCGAGCCGCCCCCATCGCCGCCACCGCCTCCGACACCATCGCCTGGCCCGGCGCCCAGTGCAGCCGAGACGACCGCAGCGGTGCGGGCGCCGACTCCCATGCAGCGGGAAGAGGGCGAGGAAGAACGGGTGCCCATGTCGCACTTGCGCAAGCGCATTGCCGAGCGCCTCGTGCAAGCGCAGCACACCGCGGCGATTCTCACCACCTTCAACGAGATCGACATGAGCCAGGTCATGGCGTTGCGCGCCCAATACCGCGAGCGCTTTCAAAAGCGCTACGGCGTCAGCCTCGGCTTCATGTCGTTCTTTGCCAAAGCTTGCGTGGCCGCACTGCAAGAAATTCCGGTGGTGAACGCGTTCATCGAAGGGGATCAAATCGTGTACCACAAGCACGTGCACCTCGGCATTGCCGTGGCCACGGAACGCGGCTTGGTCGTGCCGGTCATTCACTACGCGGATCAGCGCTCGTTCGCCGAGATCGAGAGCGAGATCGAGCGCTTGGCCACGCTCGCCCGTCAGGGCAAACTCGGCATCCAGGACATCAGCGGGGGCACGTTCACCATCACCAACGGCGGCGTGTTCGGTTCGCTGCTGTCCACCCCCATCCTCAATCCGCCGCAAAGCGGCATTTTGGGCATGCACAAGATCGAGAAGCGGCCGGTTGTCGTGGACGATCAAATTGTCATCCGCCCGATGATGTACGTCGCATTGTCCTACGATCACCGCTTGGTGGACGGGGAGCAGGCCGTCACCTTCCTCGTGAGAGTAAAAGAACGCATCGAGGACCCCGCACGCTTGCTGCTCGGGGTGTAGGCGCCATCGGGCGCCCGCGCACGCGGCTGTCGCCGGTGTGTCGGTCGAGGACGTAGGGGTCACGGAAGGCGAGGAGGAACGCATGTCGCAAAGCGATGCCAAGAAATTCGAGCAGGGTTTGGATTTGGTCATTATCGGTGCAGGGCCGGGTGGTTACATCGCTGCCATCCGAGCAGCCCAACTCGGTATGCGGGTCGCCTGCGTGGAGAAGGACCCTCAACTGGGGGGCACGTGCTTGAACATTGGCTGCATCCCGAGCAAGGCGCTGCTCGATTCGAGCGAGTTGTATTTTCAGGCCCGCCACGAGTTTGCGGCCCATGGCATCCGCTTGGCCGAGGTCGAGCTCGATTTGGCCGCCATGATGGCCCGCAAAGAGCGCGTGGTGAAGGTGCTCACGCAAGGAATCGCGGGCTTGTTCCGCAAGCATGGTATCGAGCGGGTGCAGGGAACGGCCCGCATCGCGGCGCCGGGCCGTGTTCTCGTGCGCCGGAACGGGGAGACGAGAGAGCTCCTCGCGCCACGCATTCTCATTGCCACGGGAAGCGTGCCGGCGGCTTTGGCCGACCTTCCGTTCGATGGCGAGCGCGTCATTTCTTCCACCGAAGCGTTATCGCTCGCTCGCGTGCCGGCGAAGCTGCTGGTGATCGGAGCGGGAGCAGTGGGCCTGGAGCTCGGCTCGGTATGGTCTCGTCTGGGAGCCGAAGTGCTGGTGGTAGAATTTCTCGATCGCATCTTGCCGGGGATGGACCGCAAACTCGCCGAACTCCTGCAAAAAAGTTTGCAAAAGCAGGGGCTGCGGATCGAATTGCAAACCACGGCACGGGAGGGGGAACGGACGCAAAACGGCGTGCGCGTGACCTTGGAGCAGCAAGGCCAAAGCCGGGTGGTGGAGGTCGACACAGTGCTGGTTGCCGTCGGACGCAAACCGTATACGGACGGTTTGGGTCTGGAAGAACTGGGTGTCGAACGCGACCAGCGTGGTTTCATCAAAGTGGACCGTGCATACCAAACCAGCGTCGCCGGGATTTACGCGATCGGCGACGTGATCGGCGGGCCGATGCTGGCGCACAAAGCCGAAGAGGAAGGTGTGGCCGCTGTGGAGCGCATGTGCGGCATTGCCGGACACGTCAACTACGAAGCCATTCCGAACGTGGTTTATACTGCGCCGGAGCTTGCGGGCGTCGGCCTCACCGAAGACGCTGCGCGCGAGCGAGGCCTAGAGATACGGGTGGGTACATTTCCCTTCTTGGCCAATGGACGCGCGCGTTGCCTGGGCGAAACCGAGGGCCAGGTCAAAGTGATTGCGGATGCCGAGAGCGATCGGGTCCTCGGTGTCCACATTCTCGGGCCGCGCGCCTCGGATCTCATCGCAGAAGCTGCCTTGGCCATGGAGTTCGGTGCGAGTGCGGAGGATCTCGCCCGCACCTGCCATGCGCACCCCACGCTGCCCGAGGCATTGCGCGAAGCTGCTCTGGCCGTGGATGGTCGCCCGCTCAACATTTAGGCGCGGCCGAGTGCCCGCTGCAGGACTCTTGAGCTGTGCAGTCGAGCGGGCAGCGGCACTGGAAACGGTTCGCTTGCCTGCAATGATCTTGGCGCAATCCGACCGGCAGTGAGGCAAGGAGGATCGGAAAACATGGAGAAAAAGCTCGGCATTCTTGTCGGCGGCGGGCCAGCGCCGGGAATCAATAGCGTCATCGGCGCGGCCACGATTCGGGCGGTGCTGGAAGGAGTACCTGTGCTGGGGATCCGCGACGGCTTCGAACACATCATGCAGGGCCGTACGGACGCTGTGGAGCCTCTGACCATCGACAAAGTCAGCCGCGTGCATTTTCGTGGCGGCTCGATCATCGGCATCTCACGCGCCAATCCCACGAAAAGCCCGGAACTTCTCGAGCGGTGCGTGCGCTCCCTCGACGCGCTCGGAGTCGATCGCCTGATCACCATCGGCGGCGACGATACGGCGTATTCCGCCATGTGCCTTGCCGATCGAGCGGCCGGGCGCCTGCGCGTCGTGCACGTGCCCAAAACCATCGACAACGATTTGGATTTGCCGCCACACGTGGATACCTTTGGCTTTCAAACCGCGCGGCACGTGGGTGTAGAGCTAGTCAAAAACCTCATGGTAGACGCTTACACCACCTCGCGCTGGTACATCGTGGTGACTATGGGGCGCAAAGCGGGGCACCTGGCACTGGGGATCGGGAAAGCGGCCGGTGCGACCATTACGTTGATCTTGGAAGAGTTCCTCGGCCGGCGCGTGCGCCTCCGGCACATCGCGGACATTTTGGCCGGTGCCGTCATCAAGCGCCTGGCCGACGGCCGCCGCGACGGGGTGGCGGTGATCGCCGAGGGCGTCGTGCTCGATATGGATCCGCAGGATGTCGAAGGCCTCGAACATGTAGAACGTGACGAGCACGGGCACGTACGCTTGTCGGAAATCGATCTCGGCGACCTCGTGAAACGCGCCCTTGCCGATCGCCTGGCGGAACTCGGCATCAAGGTCACGCTCACCGCGAAAAACATTGGTTACGAGCTCCGTTGCGCCGACCCCATTCCGTACGACCTCGAATATACGCGCGACCTCGGATACTGCGCCGCGAAATTCCTGCTCGAGGGTGGCGATCGCGTGATGGTGTCGTTGCAAGCCGGCCAGTTCGTGCCGATACCCTTCGAGCATTTACTCGATCCCCGTACCGGCCGCACCAAGATTCGGCTCGTGGATGTGTATTCCACCCGTTACGCCATTGCCCGCCGCTACATGATCCGATTGCGTCGCGACGACTTCGAGCGCCCCGAGGAAATCGCTCGCTTCGCGCGCGTGGCTCACCTGAGCCCGGAAGAGTTCCGCCGGCAGTTCGAATACTTGGTGGAACTGGAACCGCCGCCTCTGGTGTTGCCGCGCCCGACCTGGACTGCTGCGAGCGCGGAGCCGAACGCAGCGTAGCAAAGTGCGCCCCGGGCGAGCGGCCATGGGCGTGGCCGGAAACGGGAAACTCGCCCACCGCGGTGGGATGCGCCGGAGTGTTCCGCACCGTTTTAACATCGCTCGGGCGGGAAATTGGTCGAGTGGCAGCGTAAAGCCGCTTTCGGCTGCATCCTCGCCCCAGCATGGCCGCGGTACATGCGGCCGCAAGCGCTGTGCCCGGCCGTACGCCCCTCCCGCGTGGTGGCGCAGCGGGCGACGACACGCTCCACTCGGGTGCATGGGATTTGGCTGGTTCGCAAAAAACACGGCGAAGAGCTCGAAACTCAGCCGGGGGGATGGCTTCGTGGTTCGCGCGCGAGCCAGAGCACCGGAACGAGCAGCGCTGCCATGAGCGCCGTATAACTTTGCCAAACGAGCCGGTAGCTTCCGAAGTGGTCGAACATCGCTGCCGAGTAGACGTTTGCCACCATCGTACTGCCCATACAAAACATCATTGCCAAGCCAAATCGTTCGCCAATGCGGGCAGCACCGAAGATCTCCGTCAATACCAGGGCGAGCAGTGCCACGATGCCGCTATTGACTAGTCCGTAAAACACCGCCCACGCGAGCAGGGCGGTTCCGTGGTGCACGTTCCACAACAACAGCGAGGCGATGAACAAGCCCACCACGGTTGCGAGAAGCGCCGGTCGCGCGCCCCAGCGGCCGGCAATCCCGCCGATCAATGGGGCGCCGAGGGCGCCGACGAGGAGCTGGGTGCTGAGGACCTGTGAGGCCTGCGAGGGACTCGATCCCAGATCGGTCAGGTAGGCATGCAAGTGGAGCTGAACGGAAGTGACGAAGGCGTACACGCCCATGTACACCACGATGACCAGCCAGAAGGAGCGCCACTGCACCCGTAGTGCCGCTGGGGTCGGGGCGGTATGGGGCGTCGGAGCTGCGCTACGCCCGTCGCCGCGCCGCATGGTTGCGCGCACCAGTAAAGCCAGTGCCAGATACGCTCCTCCGAGCGCGACTAGAGCTGCTTGCCAGCCTCGTTGCTGGAGAACGGCGGCGGTGAGGATGGGAATGCTCGCATTCAAAAGGTTGTCGCCCCCGTTTAGGATACCGACCGCCCAGCCGCGGCGGCGCGAAAAGTGGCGCACGATGAGCGCCGAGGCCGCAACCGAGCCAATGGCAGCTTGGCCCGGCCCAATCAGGGCCATGATGGGGTAGAGCCAAGCCGCAGAGGGTACCCAGGCAAGGGCGACGGTGCACGCGCCCACGATCAGGGCCCCGCTCGCCAGCACGGCGCGAGCGCCGAAGCGATCGGTCGCAATGCCCGCCACGCTCATTGCTAGCACCATCAGCAGCATGCGCAGGCTCATGGCCGAGGCAAAGGTCGTGCGATCGATGTTCAGGGTTTGAGTCATGGGCTTCATGAGGACGGCGAACGCCAGCGACGAGGCCGACTGCGCACTCACCGCGCACACCCCAACGGCGAGGAGCAGCCACGACCGCAAAGGTTCGCCCCAAAGCGTCGGCCGCGCGGCCGCAGTGCTCGGAGGGTCAGTCGAAAAAGTGCCCCGCATTGACGTCGAGAGCCTGGCCGGTAACGGCGCGGGATAAATCGGAAGCGAAGAAAACCACCGTGTCGGCAATTTCGTCGGAATCCGGGATGTGGCCCAGCGCAGTGCGACCGGCAATGTCGTCGCGCACTTCCTCGAAGGTGCGCCCTTGTTGGCGGGCCAGCCAGCGGAAGTAGCCTTCGAGCTTCTCGCTCCAGATGTAGCCGGGCACCACCGAGTTCACGCGAATTCCGTACGGGCCGAGCTCCTTGGCGAGAGTGCGCGCCGCAATGAGGAGCGCACCTTTCGACGACGCGTAGCCGCCCATGCCCGGCTCGATCACTCGGGCCGACATCGAATTGATGAACACGATGGCGCCGCTGTGTTGCGCGCGCATGTACGGCACGACGGCTTGAGCGAGTTGCAAAGACCCGAATACGTTCACCTCGAACACTTCGCGCCAGCGTTGCAGGTCCACCTCTTCGAAGCGTGGTTCCACGCCTCCGCGAAAGGCATTGTTCACCAGCACGTCAATGCGCTGGTAGTGCTCGATCGTGTGGCGGACGAGCTGGTCGCAGTCCGATCTGAGGGTAATGTCCGCAGCCACCACGAGGGCCTCGCCCCCGGCAGCGCGTATCTCGGCGGCCACAGTGTCGAGGTACTCCCGGTTACGGGCCGAAAGCACGACGCGCGCGCCCTCGCGGGCACAGGCAAGGGCAATGCTGCGGCCCAGCCCGGGGCCGACGCCAGAGACGATCACGACTTTCTCGGCGAGCAACATCGCATCCCTCGACCGGCGCTTAATCAGGAAATCTCTCTTGCTTCAACATACCTGCGGAGACCGGTGCACGGCCGGCACGACCGAGAAGCGCGCAGTGTGCCTGGGCCTGGCCGTACCGGCGCACGAGGCGAGCACCGCCCGAAAGCCTGCGCGCGCGCAACGACGTCCGCCCCCCTTGGCCGGCACAGACGGGGGCGGCGCAATCCCTGGCCCAGCGGCGCGCTTGCCGGCCTTCGCTGCCCCTACTGCGCCGGAAGCAACCTGCACCATAGCCCTCTGCCTGGGAGGGAGCGGAGACAATTGTGCCTGGGGAAAGGACGATCGTGCCGTGTAGGGGGGCGCACGGCCGTGCGCCCATAGACCGGCCAACAGCGCTCGCCCGACACTGCCCACGGCCCCAGCCCCGCCGCGGCGCACGTCATGACCGACGACGCGAATGCCGTTGCCGTTCGATCCGCATGCAGGGCTCCGATCACACCCGATCCGGCGCGTCTTTGGTGGGCATTGCCCCCCCCAGCAGGACCGGCAATATTTGTGCGGCGCAATCGGGAACGGGCAAATGCGGTCGCCCGCAGCCCGGGTGAGGCTAGGATGAAATGGCGAGTAGCGAGTGGCGAGTGGCGAGTAGTGAGTGGTGGCGGGCCAGCGGTGAGTCGCGAATAGCGAATGGCGAATGGCGAATGGCGAGTGGCGAGTGGTGAGTGGTGAGTGTGGCCATTGCTGGCCGCTCTGGGTGCGTACGCATTGTACCGCGGCCTCCGCGGACCCGGGGCAGGGGGTGAAGAGCAACACGCAGGAAGAAGCGAAGCAGTCGCCGGGTAGTGCCGGGAATGGCCGAGGGGCGAGTGGGGGCAAAGGGACCCTTGGCCGAGAAGCAGAAACTCGGGTGCTCCGCAGTGGAAAACTCGTGGATCCCAACGATCCCACGGTGGCGCGCGTAGATGCTGTTGCGAAGGATGCCGTCGAGCTGCACAATCCTCCCTCCGTGCGAACGGACACTGAGTACCTCGGCATTATCTACGAGGATGAGCAGGGAAGGATTGTCTCGACCACTGGTGTCCTCGGCCAGCCGTGCGGCGGTGCGGACAAGTGCGCCGGCCCTAGCTTCGGTGAGGCTGTGCGCTTCATGCCAAAGGAGGGACGTCCCTTAGCCGTATGGCACACCCACGGGGCGGGCAGCGGATTCGAATACTTCTCGCCAAGGGATGTGATCGCGACAAACGCGCTCGGAGCCAGGTATCCGGGCTTCATCGGTTCGTACGTTGGGACACCCGGCGGCCACTTGAGGTTTTATCCCGCCGGGGAACTGCCGTCCGATAGCAGGACCGTCACGCTCGGTCGTTACGTAGGGAGGGTACCAGTGAGATGAACACGTTTGGCCGCAAACCACGGCTGCGAGCCAGGCTGGCGGTGCCGGTGGTGGCATTGTTTGTATGGGTGTTGTGTCCGCACCAGGCTGTCTCCAAGGAGCTATTGGAAGAAAAAGCGATCGACTCAGGCATTATCCCGTTGCGCATCGCGCTGGCAATTGCGGTTGTCGTCAAGGACTTCCAGGAGCTGGAGAGGAAGGCAGGGCGAGCTCACTCTTTTCCGGAGCTGGCCGCGAGAGACTTGGGCATCGCTTTTAGCAAAGAGGAAGGGGGCGAAGTGGCAGTATCCATCTTGCCGAGCACGGACCCGCTCGTGTTCGGTCGCGGTGTCACCTACTGGATCGACTTAAAGGACTATACGATCCGCGAGAAGCGCGCTTGGCGCTGATGCGAGAGGCGGAAGGCACAATGCGGGACACCCACTTTTTGGAAACGTCCTGCCAGACGAGGAATGCTCTCACGCCTGCCCTCGCCCTAAATCCACAGACACCTCTCCCCTTGCAGGGAGAGGTCGGCCGCAGGTCGGGTGAGGCTGGGAACGGATGCTGCGATTGGTGGCGTCGACGTTCACCCTCACCCTAACCCTCTCTCCCTGAAAGGGAGAGGGGCTCCGTGAGGGAGGAGGGGATGAGGGGCGAGGGCCGTGCGGCCACAGGGCCCGCGGGGCACGGCATGCCGTGCCCCTACCCGCTACGGCGGCAGCATGCCGAATTACGCTACCGTTTGCGCGCGGCTGTGCGTTGCACACAGCGATGTCCACTATGTACGTGTTTTGCGGCGGGCCGTAGGGGCTGGCCTTGTGCCAGCCCGCGGCACTTCTTCGAGCCGAACATTGTGCGGGAACAATGGTTCAGAACCGCGGCGATTGGGCCAAGGGTGATGTTGGATGAATTGGTGGTCAAGCTTAACCATATTCTTGCGATCGTCATGTTGAACGACGGTAGGGGCGACCGGCCGGTCGCCCCTACCGCTCTGGGTGCGTACGCATTGTACCGCGGGCTGCGCGGCCCCGGGCAGGGGGT